>DATANL010000528.1:0-7941 GCA_036266295.1 Pyrinomonadaceae bacterium
CCAGTGCCACCGATTTTCCCGCGAGTGGTTTCGATTGATCGGCGCCACGCTTGAACCTGAGCGCCGAGTCGATCATTCGATCGAGCTCGGATCGCGAAAAGTTGGCCGTGGCAAGAAAATGCATCGACGTGCGCCGCTCTCAGGCAAATACTTTCCGCAGTCCATCGACAAACAAATCGACGTGATCATTCTGCAGACACAAGGGGGGTAGCAACCTGAGCACCTTCGGATCGCTCGACGTTCCGGTGATGACTCTTTGGGCGAGCAAACCTTCGTGCACAGGCTTCGCGCCATCGACGAATTCCAAGCCCAGCAGCAGACCGCGGCCATGCACCTTAGCGACCTGCTCGATCTCTTTCAACCGTTCGCGCAGATACGATTCGACCTCCTGAACATTCTGAAGCATTTGATCGTTTTCGATTGCTTCCAGCGTCGCCTTCGTCGCGGCCATCGCAATCATGCCGCCACCGAAAGTCGTGCCCAGATCATTCTCTTTGATGTGCGAAGCGATCGCGTCCGTCACCAGGCAGGCGCCGACCGGAATCCCGCTGCCCAGAGCCTTCGCCAGCGTCACAATGTCCGGCACGACACCATCGCCGGCGCTGCCACCGGCAAAGAACCAATCTCCGGTCCGGCCGACTCCGGTCTGCACTTCGTCGTAAATCAGGACGATGCCACGCTCGTCACACAATCGACGCAGCGCGCGATAAAACGACGGCTCGGCCATCCTCACGCCGGCCATTGACTGAATCGGCTCGAGCATTATCGCGGCGACAGAGGCGTCAGCCAGCGCTGCTACGGAATCGAGATCGCCGAACGCTGCCTCCAGATGCCCCGGCACGTTGGGTTTGCCAATCTCTCGATACTTGCCGAGAAACGTCGCGCTGATCGCATCGGCCGTGCGGCCATGAAAACCGCCGGCAAACGAAATGATGTTCGCGCGACCGGTGGCGAAGCGCGCCATGCGCATCGCGTTCTCGTTCGCTTCCGTTCCCGAATTGCAAAAGAAAGCTTTGGTCAACAACTCGGGCGCGACCGATACGAGTTTCTCGGCAGCGCGCGCGCGCGTCTCCGAATAAACCAGGTTTGAGTAAAAGAGGAGTTTGTCGGTTTGCTCGCGAATCGCCTTGACCACGTGCGGATGACAGTGGCCGGTGCCCGCCACCGCATGGCCGCCGTAAAGATCGAGATAGCGCTCGCCGTCGCTTGAGTAAATCCAAACGCCTTCGCCACGCTCGGCGACGACCGGCATCTTCTTGTAAGTCGCGAGTTGGTAACGTTCTTCCAGCGAAGTGATATTTTCTAATTTGCTGATTGCCGTCACCGCCTTCACCCTAATCTGCTCCCATTCGGAACCGGGCGTTCCGGAATTGCCAGCGCCGGAACGATGCCGTCAGCGTATCCAATGTCGAAGAGCATTCCTTCCGATGTATGGCCCATCATCTTCTTTGCTTCGAGATTGACCACGAACAAGGCTTGCATGCCTTCAAGCTCGCGCGGGTTTTCTCGCTCCTGTTTCATCCCGGCGAGAATGCTGCGCTGATGATCACCGAAATCAACCGTGAGCTTGAGCAGCTTATCTGACCCTTCAACCTCGCCGACTGACACGATGGTACCGACGCGAATATCGATTCGATTCAAATCATCGAAAGAAATGGCCGGCTTAATCGGCCGCGCGGTGAATGGCTCACTCATGGGTTCGTACCGATCAGCATCAATCCCGTCTTCTCATCCAGCCCAAACATCAGATTCATGTTTTGCACCGCCTGGCCCGCCGCGCCCTTGACCAGATTGTCTATCGCACTAAAGACCACCAACTGGCGTCCGCGCGCGGCGAATCCGATGTCGCAAAAGTTAGTCGTCTTCACCCAGTTGATGTCCGGTGAACCTTCCACCAACCGCACAAAAAATGAATCGCGATAAAAGTCGGCGAACATCGCCCGCGCGTCAGCGGCATCGATCTCGGTCTTCAATTCGCAATAGATCGAAGCAAAGATTCCGCGGGCCACCGGCAGTGAGTGCGTCATAAAGATCAGCTCATTGTTCCAGTCACCAATCGATTTCAACTCCTGCTCAATCTCGGGCACGTGCTGGTGCGTGAAAGGCTTGTAAGCGTAAAACGAGGTGCTGCGCTGTGGGTGATGTGTGTTCGCCGCGGCTTTCGCCCCAGAGCCGGATGAACCCGTCTTCGCATCGACGATCACGCGACAACTCAGGAGACTGTTCGCGACCAGAGGCGCCATGCCCAACAGCGTCGCGGTCGCAAAGCATCCGGGATTCGCGATGCGCGTTGCCGATCTAATCGCGTCGCGATTGGTTTCGGTCAGCCCGTAGACAAAACCGCGCTGCGCCTCCATCGCCGTCTGCTCGCGGCCGTAATGCTTCGCAAATATGTCGGCGTCGCTCAAACGAAAGTCGCCCGACAGATCGATAATCTTCACGCCGGCCGGCAGACGCGGCGCGATCTCCATCGCCTGGCCGTGCGGCAAAGCGAAGAAAGCGCAATCGATATCTTTAAGAGATTCGAGATTCTCCGGCGCTTTGACGAAACTCAGATTGGTGAGGCCGAGAAGATTCTTATGAACGTCACCGACGTCTTTGCCTGCCTGCTCGTTCGCCGTTACGAACTGAATCTGAGCATGCGGATGCTGGAGCAGGATGCGGAGTAATTCCGACCCGCCATAACCAGAGCCACCAAAGATTGCGATCTTGAGTTTCATGTTTCAGGTTTCAAGTTTCAGGTTTTTATGACTGCCTCGGCGTCGCTATGCAAGCGAACTTGAAACCTGAGACTTGAAACCTGAAACCTTCTGTTTGACCAGCTCGAACAGTTTCGCGCCGTTGCGCCGCGCGTTCGCGGCCGGCACGCCGAACTCGCTCTCGACATAATCTTCGCCCATTTTTGAATCGGTGACCGAACCGGCCACGACATCGACTCTCATGCCGCGCCGCCGAAACAATTCAATCCCGCCCCACGCGCCGACGTAATCAGAAGCGCAAAAGACTAACGCGCTCATCGCGCCGCGCATCTCTTCATCTTCAAAAACGGATTCGACTGAGTAGCCGCCGAGAATGCCGTCGCCCAATTCAATGACGATCAAATCCGGCGAGCTTTCATTCAGCCGCGACACGATCGCCTTGGCGACCGGCGCCAGATCTTCGACGCCGACCGTTGAAGGCAGACCGCAGTCGAGAAAACTCGCCGTGGCAATCGCTCCGTGGTCCGCCATATTCAGCGTGTCTCGCAAACAGGCAATTCCGGAAAGCTTGGCGGCGGCCACTCGCAATCCCTGGCGCGTCGCGACCTGGATGATTTCGGTGGCCGCATAAGTCTTGCCGCTGTTCATGCACGCACCCGCGACGACGACCAGCGGCGCCGTCACACCGAGCGTTCGCCGCAAAGGCACTCCGACATCTGAAATATTTTGAGTCGCCGCGCTGCCGTTTTGCGCCAGCCCAATCACTTCAACTTTGATTGCGTCATTCAGACTTGAATGATGACCACTGCACCGGCCGATGACGCCGCCCAGATTCAGAAGATGCAGTTCGTCTCCGGCTTTCACCTTTTCCGGCACATCGCCAACGAAACCCTTCAGCGCCCGACGGCGTCCGAGCACGCCCACGACGATGTCGCCGGGATTAACTTTCGCCAGCCGGCCGGTAGGCAACTCGAGCATGTTGTAGGTCGCGTTGTCGGTCAGCACGCGCACCACCACCACGTCACCTGCGCGCGCCGGCCGTTCCGTTTTCGCAATCGAGATCGTGCGGCCGAGCTTGAGCGGCGACGTTGCCGATCCAATCTTGTCGGCTTCGATTTGAAAAAGTTCTTCCATTTCTAAAACTTTTTCTTCGTTTAGAGCGGGCACTTGTGCCCCTGCCTCGCGGCGGCCGATTCCGCCGCCTAAGCGAAACTCTGTCTTCGTCCCAAACGCAAACGCAACGCGTTCAGCTTGATAAATCCTTCCGCATCGCGTTGGTTGTAGACCGTATCAGCTTCGAACGTGGCGATGCGTTCGTCATAAAGCGAATATGGCGAGCGGCGGCCCACTACGATCACATTGCCACGGTACAACTTCAGTCTTACATCGCCGCTAACTGTCTTCTGCGTCTCGTCGATCATCTTGCGCATCAATTCAAACTCGGGCGCAAACCAAAATCCGTAATAGACATTCTCGCTAAACTTCACGTTGAGCGAGTCGCGCAAATGCATGACCTCGCGGTCCATCGTGATCGATTCCAGCGCCCGATGCGCCGCTTGCAGGATGGTCACGCCCGGAGTTTCATAAACGCCGCGCGACTTCATGCCGACGAAACGGTTCTCGACCAAATCGACGCGCCCGATCCCATGCGCGCCACCTGTCTCATTCAACTTCGACAGCAGCGCTACCGGATCGAGGTGCTCGCCGTTAATAGAAACCGGCTCGCCTTGTTTGAATCCGATTTCAATATATTCGGCTTCATCGCGCGCCCGCTCCGGCGACACGGTCATCTGAAAAATATTTTCTGGAGGTTCAGCCCAGGGATCTTCGAGGATGCCGCCTTCATACGAGACGTGCATCAGATTGCGATCCATCGAGTATGGTTTGTCCACGGTCGCGGTCACCGGAATGGCGTGCGCTTCCGCGTAGGCAATCAAGTCCGTTCGTCCCGCGAACTCCCATTCGCGCCACGGCGCGATCACCTGGATGTCGGGTTGCAGCGCGTAGTACGTCAATTCAAAGCGTACCTGATCGTTTCCTTTGCCGGTGGCGCCGTGGGCCACTGCGTCGGCCTTCTCCTGCCGCGCGATCTCGATGTGCCGCTTCGCAATTACCGGACGCGCCAGCGACGTTCCCATTAAATAAACGCCTTCGTAAACTGCGTTCGCTTTGACCGCGGTCCAGACGTAATCGCGGACGAACTCTTCGCGCAGATCCTCGATGTAAAGTTTCGAACCGCCGGTGGCTTTCGCCTTTTCTTCCAGACCTTCCATCTCTGCGCCCTGGCCCACGTCGGCGCAGTAACAGACGATCTCGCATTCATACTTTTCTTTGAGCCAGCGCAGCATCACCGACGTGTCGAGTCCGCCGGAGTAGGCAAGCACAATTTTTTTAATCTCTCTGGTCACTTTGTCGCTTCCTGATTTTCGTTATCCAAACAACTCCCAGATCCTTTTCATCGCCGCGCGTTGTGATTTTGGATCGCGCACGGCGATGAAGATCGTGTCTTCGCCGGCCAGCGTGCCGACGATTTGCGGCAACGCCGCATCATCGATTTCGACCGCGACTGATGAAGCCCGGCCGGGAAGACACTTGGCCACGATCAGCGCTTCGCCGGCAACGTCGAGGCCCAACAACCCGCGGGTCGCGTCGCCATTAGCCTGCGGCAATGCATATCGGCCGTGATGCTTGACGACGCCGAGCTCCTCGAGATCGCGAGATACGCTCGACTGGGTAGCCGGAACGCCGGCGCGTTCGAGGTGAGCACGCAACGCCTCCTGCGTCCCAATCGGCCGCGCGCGAATCAGGTTCAGGATTCTTTTCTGCCGCTCTTGCTTTACCATCCCACTATTCAGACGCAGTTAAATGCACAATAGTTGCATTTTTTGTGCATAGGTGCATAAACTAACGTGTTTTATGCGCTGGCGTCAAGCGGCGGAAGAGAGGACGAATGGAAGACAACACGCAGAAGAATTTGTGGGGAGGCAGATTTCAAGGTGAGGCCGACGCCGGCTTCGCCGAGTTCAATCGATCGTTTGGCTTTGATCGGCGATTGTTCGAGGCCGATGTGCGCGCGAGCCTGGCGCATTGCGACGGTCTGGCGGGCGCCGGGGTGCTGGCGCCTGATGAAGCGCAGCAGCTTCGTTCAGCGCTGGCAGAGATCCTCGAATCCGCTCGCCGACACCCCGGCTACCTTGACGAGATTCCCGCGGAAGACGTCCATTCGTTCGTCGAAGCGCGGCTCGTGGAAATGGTGGGTGACGTGGGACGAAAGCTGCACACCGGACGCAGCCGCAACGATCAGGTGGCGACGGACTTCCGTTTATGGCTGCGCGATCAAATCGATCTGGCCCGGGCCGAAATCACACTCGCGCAAACTGCGCTACTCGATCTCGCTGAAACGAACAGCACGATCGTCATACCTGGTTACACTCACCTGCAACGCGCCCAGCCGGTGCTGTTGGCCCATTGGTGCCTCGCCTATTTTGAAATGCTGGACCGCGATCGCGACCGACTCAAAGATGTGCGCAAACGCCTGAACGTTTTGCCGCTCGGATCGGCGGCCCTGGCCGGAACGTCCTATGCGATTGACCGCGAAGCCGTGGCGCATGCTTTGGGTTTCGACTCCGTTTCGCGCAACAGCCTGGATGCAGTCAGCGATCGCGACTTCTGCATTGAGTTCGCCAGCGCCGCGTCGCTCGTCATGATGCATCTGTCGCGACTCGCGGAAGACATCATTCTCTATGTCACGATCGAATTCGGTTTTTTTGAATTGAGTGATGCAGTAGCCACCGGCTCGAGCCTGATGCCGCAAAAGAAGAACCCGGATTCAATGGAGTTGGTCCGCGGCAAAGCGGGTCGCGTATTCGGTCATCTCGCGGGACTGCTGGCCACGATGAAAGGGCTCCCGCTGGCTTACAACAAAGATATGCAGGAAGACAAGGAAGCGATCTTTGACACGGTCGACACCGTCCTCGATTGCCTGAAGGTGACGGCCACGGTCTTACGAAACCTGCGTGTCAACAAATCGCAAGCCGAAGCCGCCGCCAGTCGAGGATATCTGAACGCGACCGAGCTGGCTGACTATCTCGTACGTAAAGGCGTGCCCTTTCGTCAGGCGCATGAAATGGTGGGCCGGGTGGTAATGAAATCTCTCGCACAGCGATGCGAGTTGAATGAGCTTTCACTTGATGAACTCAAATCATTTTCGCCGCTGATTGAAGATGATGTGTTCGACGCGCTTGGGCTGGAGGCTACTCTGGCTAGCAAGTCTCAGGTCGGAGGAACGGCGCCGGAGCGCGTCCGAACTGCGTTGAGTGAAGCGAGGAAAAGATTAGCCGCGGATTCAGGCGGAGAGAACACGGAAAGCCCTTAAGCATTTATCCCGTGTCGTCGGCGTAAATCCGCGGCTCAAATCGGGCGGGCAGGGATGCCCGCGAACCGCACGCAAGGATGCGTGCGCTCCTTAAAACCTCGGGGTGACGCCGAGGTTGTACATGATAAAGGCGTAAATGTCGGCTGTCTGTTCGAGTTGCTTCGTGGTGCTGCTCGCGCCGTGGCCCGACTTTGTGTCGATGCGGATGATGACCGGGTTATCGCCGGCTTGCGCAGCCTGTAACGCCGCGGCGTATTTGAACGAATGCGCGGGCACCACGCGATCGTCGTGATCGGCAGTCGTTACCAGAATGGACGGATAGCGCGTGCCGGGCTTGACGTTATGAATAGGCGAGTAAGCGTATAGCGCTTTGAACTCAGCCTCGTTCGCATCGCTGCGGCCATAGTCGGCTGCCCAATTCCAACCGATCGTGAACTTCTGATAACGCAGCATATCCATCACGCCGGCGTGTTGGTGCACGGCCCGAAATAGATCCGGACGCTGGTTGGCGACCGCTCCGACCAACAAGCCGCCGTTTGACGCTCCGTCAATCGCGAGTTTCTCTTTGGACGTGTACTTCTCGCTAATCAGGTACTCGGCGGCTGCGATGAAGTCATCGAACACGTTCTGCTTCTTCAGCTTGGTCCCCGCTTCATGCCATTTCTCGCCGTACTCACCGCCGCCGCGCATGTTGGCCGAGGCGTAAACAAATCCCTGCTCCAGCAGCGCGATTCGCAGGGCGCTGAACGAAGGATTGGTCACAATATTGAACCCGCCATAACCGTAAAGCAGCGTCGGATTCTGGCCGTCGAGTTTCAAGCCTTTCTTATGCGTGATGAACATCGGCACGCGCGTTCCGTCCTTGCT
>DATANL010000529.1:0-4641 GCA_036266295.1 Pyrinomonadaceae bacterium
CCCGGTCGCTACCGCTCGCGGTTCTGACACTGAATAGCGTCTTGTAAACGCCGCAGGCGTTAGCAAATTCCAGCCCAGGGCAACGCCCTGGGTGAGAGTGTCGATTGCCGCGAGTGAACTCTGAAAGAGTTCGCGAAATAGTTGAATAGCTAAAGCCGCTCAGCAACCCCTTCAGGGTTTCAAATAAACTCTTTCTTGTTACCCAGGGTAGCGCTAACGCGCAACCCTGGGCTGGAGGTTGTGAACGCCTTCGGCGTTCTGCGACCTTGTCTCAAACAATTTGTTGATTACTCAACTATGTCATGCCTCTCCAAGTGAAGAAGGTGCTTGCGACTCGATTCACGCATATCACTACCCTCTACTGGCCGAACCGTTGCCGGTATTCACTCGACGTAACGAACGCCTTCACCATCTCGGCGTCGATGTAATTGCCACCGAACTGCTCCATCTTCTGCACCCAGAAGTCATAGCCGGTGTAGTCGCTGTCCTGCGCGTCGTCCGGATTGCGTCTCAGGTAGCCGAAGTACTGCATCAGCACAAAGGCGCGGTTGAATTCACGCTGATGTAATGTCGGGTTCTCAGCGATCGAGCGCAGAACCTGTGCGCGCCTCGTGTCGTCAGCCGAAGAACCACTCGGTCCGCCAAAGACGGATTCGAGCTGCGTCATTTCAGCGTCGCTGAGAGCACCGCCCGCGTTCGCATTGAGCTGAGTAACAAACTGGCCGGCGTTCAATGAATCAGGATAAGCATTTCTGAAACGCTCTCGCGCGACAAACTCTCGCGCAAACGCCTGCTTGCGATTTTCAAGTTGCTGTTGCCAGCCTGCCTGGTTGACGATGACGCCCTTCCCTATCTCCTGCGTGTCGTGCAGAAATTCGCGCAGGCGAACGACCGGCACCGAGAGTTGATGCGGGCCGCCGAGGTTCGAGCCGCCCGTCGCATCGCCATAGGCTGACTTGTAGATACGCTCGACCAGGTATCCCGTCTCCTGGAACTCAATCGACAGATAGAAGGCCGCCGAGGTATCCACGCGCTTTCGCGCACCACATTCGTCGGCGCCACACTGGGCGATGTTATTCGACCAGAAACTGAGACCCTCGGGATCGGCCTCGCGGTTCAGGAAGTCGTGATATTGCTGCCGGACGTAGTTCGTATCATCGTCAACCGGGTTGCCAGCAGACTCAGTCACGTCGTCGGTAATCTGCACAGTTGCGTTGGCCTGAGGCCCGAGCAGAGCTCCGCTGCCGGGATTCGACAGCTTAAGAGAAATCGATTCCGTGCCCTCGGCATATGAGTCGTCGTTAACGAGCACCACAAACGACTTCTCGGTTTCGTTCGGAGCAAATTCGAGCGTGCCGGCGGCTCGCGTGTAGTCACAACGTTCGAGCGCGAGGCCGGTAATCCGGGAACAGGGTACGACCACCGAAGGGACGCTGCCGTCATCGGTCAGATAGTCAACCGACGCTGCCTGGGAAGCGTCACCGCTCCGCTTCACAGAAATCGTGACCGAGCCGTTGCGCTCACCGACGACATAGGCCGCCTGCGAGAATTCGAAAATGCTACCGGTCAGTCCGCCGGTGACGGCGCCGGTCGAAGCATTGAAGTTTGCATCGCCCGAATATTCGGCCGTGAAAGTGTGAATGCCAATCGTTGCCGAGTCGACACACTTCGCCAACCCGGACGCTAACGCCGGAACGCCACAGGATGCGATCGCCGCGCCGTCACTCAAGAAAGTGATGGTGCCGTTGGGCGTACCCGCGGGTGAAGTAACCTTCGCCGCGAACGTCGCCTGTCCGCTGCCGGCGTCGCTTGAATAAGAAAGCTGCGTCGTGGTGGAAGCTTTCGAAATTTGAAAAGAACGCTTCACGTCGGGAGCTGAGTCATGATTCGTGTCACCACTCTGCGAGGCAGTGATAGTGCAGCTGCCCGCGCCCTGGACGTGCACGCTCGCTCCGGAAATTGAGCATTGGCCCGACGTTGCAAAATTGACGGCCAGTCCCGAAGAGGCGGACGCGCCAACCGCAAAGTCCGCATCGCCGAAGGTCTTGTCCGGAAGCGCGCCGAAGTCTATGGTCTGAGCCGCCTTGCCGATCGCGAAGTCCTTGCTGTCACTACTGCCGCTGTGGTTCGCGTCGCCGTTGTAGCTGGCGGACGCAGTGTAATCGCCCGCGGCAGTCGGGGCAGTCGTAGACCAATAGTTCGTACCGTTTCTGCCACTGTAATTGACCGTCAGTTTCTCACTCAGCCCACCCATGCCGGTCGCGTTCGCCGTGCCGCCGTGTGCACTTCCGTCATAGATCGCATCGCCGACAGTGACGCTGGTGGTCGAGCCAGCCTTAGCGATATTGAATGAGCGCACGACCTCGGTGGCCGCGTCATATGACGAGTTACCGGCTTGCGAAGCGGTAATGCTGCATGAGTCGGCGCCCGTGATGTGGACGGTGCTACCGCTGTTGGTGCAGTTTCCGGATGCGACGAAGTTGATGTTTAGTCCCGATGAAGAAGACCCGTTCACGGTGAAGTCCGAATCACCGAAAGTTTTATTTGCGATCGCCGCGAGCGTGACCGACTGGGCGAGTTTCTTCGCCGTAACTGTTTCGGTGATTGACGGCGCGGCATTGCGATTAGCATCGCCGGCTTGATCGTATTTCACCGTGCAGGTGCCGGTACCGGTAGTCATCGTGAACGTGGCGCCATTGTTCGTGCACGCACCTGAACTGCCGTACGAGACGGGCAATCCCGAAGACGATGTCGCGGTCACGGTGAACTGTGTGTTGTAGGCGGCGCCGCCCGCCGGCGCGTGCGTCGTGACACTGATTGTTTGGTTCGCTTTCAAATTCGTCATACTAAAAGCAGTGGCCGGCGAACCCGCGTTTATGCTCGCCGAGATTGCATACAAACCCGCAGTGCCGTTCGCGGTGAATAATGAAGTCCCGGCCACGCCATTCGCGTCGGTCGCCGCCGTGGTCGTCGGGGTGTTGGTGGCAAAGACGCCGCTGGCGCCGTTCGCGGGAGCGCTAAACGTGACCACGACACCGGCGACCGGATTGCCGTTAACGTCTGTGACCTTTGCCTGGAGCGCACTGGCGAATGCCGAATTGATGGTCGCACTCTGACCCGAGCCCGCGGTCGCGACGATGTTCGATGGTGCGTTCACGGTGATGTTGAATGCGTTCGAAACTGATCCCGTTAAATTTGTGCTCGAGGCACTCAGCGTATATCCACTGCCAAGTTTGTCGATGGACAGATTATTGAAAACCGCCGTGCCACTCGCGGCTGAGACAGTCTTCGTCCCTGACAAGATTCCCGTCGATGGATTAGTCCCGATGCTGACCGTCACTGCAGCCGATGAATTAATCAGATTGTTCGACGCATCGAGTATCTGGACCGTGACCGCCGGCGTGATGGCGCTATTCTGAGGCGCGTCCGTCGGCTGCTGGGCAAAGGCAAGATGCCAGGCCGGCGGCAGGAAAACGTTGCGCACTGATTCGGTGATCGCGTCGGAAGTGTTGTACTGGCCTCCGCGGTAAAAGCCGCAAGCGCGAACGTAAAGATTCTGTTGGACGGGCAGGCTCTGCCCTGTCAGCGTGAAGTCGTTGCTCGTGCCCACCCGCGCGCCGTTGCCAAGGGTCGTGTAGTTGACCCCGTCGGTGGATTTTTCAAAAGTGACTCGCGAGAGTTGCGGCTCAGCGCCGGAACGAGTCCAGGCTACGGTCGATTGTGTGACTGCCAGGTTCTGAATGGCAGGTGTGTCGTTGGCGAGGCGCGCGAATATTTTGCGCGACTGTCCGCCGACGTTATCGAAGATGCCGCCCAGAAGGATCTTGCCGTCCGGCAATACGGTGATCGCACAGACCTGGTTGTTCGGTTGCGGATCGAAAGCATCGACGCTGCCGTCGGTATTCAGCCGGGCGAAACCGTTCCGCGCTTGCGAGGCGCCGCCATTCGACGCCAGCGTTTTGAATGCGCCGCCGACGAGAATCCTGCCGTCCGCCTGCAGCGCGACAGATGCAATGCTATTGTCCGCGTTCGGGTTGAAAGCATTATCAATGGTGCCGTCAACGTTGAGCCGCGCGATACGATTGCGCGTGATGGACAGTCCGCCGTTGGGAGCAAGCGTAGTAAACGATCCGCCAATCAAAAGCCTGCCGTCAGGCTGCATCGCAAAAGCGTTGACCCGGTCGTTGGCATTCGGGTCGAAGGCGTTATCAAGCGTGCCGTCGCTGTTCACGCGAGCAACAAAGTTCCGCTGGACGGATGTTAAGGCGTTTGGCGCGAGCGCCGTGAACACGCCGCCGAGCAGAATCTTGCCGTCAGGCTGGACAATGATGGCATAGACATCTGAGTTGGCATTTGGATTGAACGTATTATCAACCGTGCCGTCCAGATTCAGCCGCGCGATGCGGCCACGCGCAAAGGACGCTCCGCCGTTGGGGGCCAGCGCGATAAAGGCGCCACTTAAAAGGATTTTACCGTCGGGCTGAATCGCGATAGCGTTGACGAAATCATCGGGGTTGGGGTTGAAGCTCGCATCAACTGTGCCGTCGGTATTCAAACGCGCGATGTCATTGCGCGCGACTGTAGGCCCGCCGTTTGGAGCGAGCGTGGTGAACTCGCCGCCGATCAGAATCTTGCCGTCTG
>DATANL010000530.1:0-9587 GCA_036266295.1 Pyrinomonadaceae bacterium
TCCCGAGTTGGATCAGCAACTGCTGGTACGCGGAGCCGGCGGCGAGGAATCGACGGCTTTCGGAATCGTGATACCGGGCCAAGCTTGGAAATTAAATTCCCAGTCGGAAAAATGGATCGATTTCCGATCATATCTGAAACAGTCCGACAACCGATATCACGTTAGGCTTGGGCTGCTGGGATTCGCAGAGAGTGATGGCGGTAAAGTGAAATCCGCCGGCGCGTCTGCTTCCCAGGACGAGGCCTTGAATGGCGGTGGCACGCCGTGGCAGCAATATCCGCTCTTCGCGCCGCCTGTGCACCTGACATCTAATCAACACAGGATTGAGATGCAGCCCTTTGCGGCCGAGCGCCAACCCAATTCTTCCGGCACGACCAGTCTTGCCGATTCGGAACTGGCGAAAATTTTGCGCGGAATGTTTTCGGTAAATATACGAACTGCTTCTACCGCGCCCGGAACAACCGCGCGAGAATTGTCATTCCGCAGGTCGTTCTGGACGAAGAATGAAAATGATGATCTGTTCGGGGCATCCGAGGTCCGCGATATCTTCGATAACATCAGTCCGCAGGTTCCGGATTTCGCCTTTGACCGCCTAACTCGGCCTCGCGATTTCGTCACAATGTTGTTCGGTGGGGGAACGAACCTCTGGGCAAATGTTGACTTGGCCGCGGCTTTCGGCTCATGCCTCACAGGCAAGACGGTGCTGGCGCACATTGTCAAAAACAACGAGCCGGTGCAAGCACTTGAGACCCGAAAGATCCTTGATCCGAAGCTTTCGTACAAGTTACATGGTCCGCTCAATGCAGTGGCCGAAGAGTCCGGTGGCACAGCATTCAAAGCATTACAGACTAATCAGGCGTTGGCGTTTTTGAAGACTGCCGGAGTCCAGATCTACGCAAAAAGCGGTACGCTCAAGGCCGACGAAGGGGCGATCGCGACATCGAGAATCGTTTTGGCGCTCGTGAAATGGAAAGACGAAAAGGCTGGCGAGGTAGATACAGGCCTGGTCTTTTCTTTAGTCGCCGAACAAGGCAATACCGGAAAAGCGGCCGAATGGCTCAGAGAATTCATCGTCAGGAATCAAACAGAGATATCGCGGTTGATGTCGCGGCGCTAGTCCGCTTGGATGTTCACATCGAAAAGCAGTCGAAATGAGATTTCGTTGCCTCACGTCAAAATGTCTTCGAACTAGTCGCCGGTTTTGGAGATGAGGAACTGATCGGTCCAACTATGCGCCTGCGCGGAGGTGCTCGAGTTGGGTGGCGGGTTCATAGGGATCTGATTTTCAGTTGCGCTAACGAATGGCCTTCAAGCGCCTTATTTAATGAGGCAACAATTTCTTGACACCCGAAGCGCCGTGAGCGTATTGTGACGACTCTTAACAACCTACAGGCTGGTTCCACGAGCCTGCGCTTTTCTCGCACCCTCAGATCCAGCCCTGTTATTTCGGGCAGCGTTGACAACTCTCGCAAACCCGTCATGGTCATCGAATGACGACGTGCGAGAACAATCCGACACCGTTCACAAAATTACCTAAGCGCGAGATTCTCGGATCGTTTTCGTAAGGGTAAGTCAGCGCAAAGGTGGTCCCGGTTCCGCAGGGACCAAAGGACGCGTATTTGCGAATCGTAGATGCATTGGTAACCCTGGTGGGGCATTTAGCCTGGCCGGTGACGGTCCTGGCCTTGGTCGTTGTCTTACGACGCGAAATCCAGGAAATTTGTAAGTCGCTCTCCCGGCGGATCGCCGATCCCGCAAGCAGCTTAATCATAGGGAAGGGAGGCTTGGAGATTAAGGGCCGGGTAGATGCTGCTCTTGGTCGAATCGAATCGCTGGAAATAGATCAGAATCAGTCAAAAGAATTGATATTTGGAGTACTGGGCAAAAAAGAGTTGAAAGCCGGCACAGTGCCAGGCAGAGATGAAACCGTCGCCCCCGAGCTACTGAAATTAGCTGACGAATATCTAAAAATTTCTGCTAGCGAATGGAGCGAAAGGGTTCGTCTAAAGGATGAGTGCGCGAGAAGAATGTCGAATCTGGTGCTTACTCGGAATGTCTCAAAAGACTTACTGGCGGGTCAGGACCATGAAGGTCTGTTGATGGCGTTGGTGACGGCAATCCACGCGGCTCCCGAGCAAGGTGACTTTGATCGAATATCCAGGATTGCCCAAAAAGTAAAAAGGCTGCACGTTAAGTACCGAATCGCCATGGCTCTGGGACGGTTGTTCGAGCAGAACCTCGCCGGAGAGGCCGATGTCGCCCGGTGCAAAGAAATATTAGATGACTACAATATTGGAGCTGACCCGGCTTTGCGTCGCCGAATAATTCAAACCAAGGCAATTATTAATTTGGCAGTTGGCAATCGAGCTTCGTCGGCAGTGTCTTAATTTGCAGGGCGGTGGCAGAAGCGGCGACACCGCTTTGGATCGTACAGAGCGCTTCGTAAATCTCAATCCAAAGCCCCGTCGCCGCTGCGCTCTGCCGGCGCGCTCCAAACTAAGACACGGCGTTAAAGCTGTAGCCCTTCACGTTTACGTGCGACCTTCGAAAGGAGAATTCTCATGGTAGCCCACCGCCGCTTTCACTCGCGCCTGATAGTCTCGGCTCTTCTGATCTTAGCGATAATTCTGAGCGCCGTCGCTCAAGTCCGACAAAGAATTGATGCGTCCAGATTCATCAATCTAGCTTCAGCGGACGCCGGCAAGTACTTTGCGGGCGAATTTCGTTATGGTGGGGGCGTCGTCCCCAGAGGAACCGCAGAATTTCTCAGTCCTACAAAGTCGAAGTTAAGCGCCCGGCAATTGCAGCTGGTCATTCTCGACAAAGCGAAACTCGCCAACGATCGCACCGATTATGACGCCATCGGCATCAGCTGGAACGGACAATCGTATAAGCTGGCGGCGCCTGACGACTTCATCTTGCCCTTAATGCAGTTCATTCAGCGCGGCAGTTACATCGTCTACACCTTGCCGGTGGCTGGATTTAACAAAGCCTATTTCCAGCGAAACGGTCTGATACCGTTTAGAAACGTAAACGTCGAAGGCCACGTGTTTATGGGTTACGCAGCGAAAGAATTTAAATCGGCGCGCCAAAAGGAATTCCTGCAGAAGGTGGACTTTGCCACCACAACCAGGATGGCCAAGACTACCAAGGCTTCCATCATTGCAGACATCCGAAACCGGGTTCGGGGATCAAACCTACCCGGATCGGCCGTGGGCACATACGTAAATGCGGACTTTCATGTCAAGTACCATTTCTATTTGAATTCCAAAAGCCGGGTAGTCGATTCTGATGGGCTACCGTTAAGATACGCGTTCAGCGTCGCGTCAGACGGCACCGCCATCATCAGCGACATCGAGATATTTGCATTCCCCGCAACTCCGTATGATTTTCAGGATCGAGCGGTGCTTTTCTTTCAGACCGCCGCCCTGCTGCGCCAGTTTCATGACGAAAACAGGCCGGGGTTCGACCGCTTCCTGAAGGAGGTGGCCGCCGCGCAAAAGTCATAGGCTGCGAATCCATGAAGTTGTTTCACGCTTTTCCTCGCCCCCCGCACTACACCGATGCACAGGGAAAGATAACGCGCGAGCGGCCCACAGACGCTGGCCGGCGCAAGGGTTTCGAGATTCTTCGTCTGATTCTCACTCATGGTCTGGTCTGCACGCCGGAGAGTTTTAAGCTCTACCCTAATTACCGAACTGAAAACCCGCAGAAGCTACCGTTCTTGCTGGCGAACACTCATTATGACGAGATCATTCAATCGCGTGCGTGCTTTACTTTGTTGGACACACCGGAACTGACTGAAAGTCACTCGACGCGTGAAGAATCGCACGTGGATTTGTTTGGCGAGTTTGCCATTGGACTCGACCCGCTGGAGGCGCGCGATTTGGGAATCCTGCCGACCATTTACTACTACAAGCATGATATGAAAGAGGGCTCGCTGCTTCGCACGGCCGGGCTTGGTTCTCAGATGGTAGAACGGTTGGATGAAATCAGATCCGTATTCTCAATCCTTAGTTACGTCGAAGCACAGGCCAAAGCGGGGACAGATAAAATAGCGTTTCCCTCCGCTGAAAAGCTTAGCGAGATAGGAATTCACGTCAGATTTCAGAAAGACATTGAGTCGGCCCTTGCGAAACTCACGAAGTCAGAGGCCGCCTTGGTGTTTCGCCTCTTTAATACTGACCGCGTCCCCGCCTGGAACCTCGTGGACTTCATCGAAATAATGCTGTCGCTGTACCAGACTACGGACTCGACGCTGGAAGATGCTCCGTTGAAATTCTTCAGTCAAAAGGAATGGCGTTTGGTTCATCACATGATGCGAGGATTGAAATGGTTTAGTTTAGGTAACCATCCACCAGAGCGTAATCCGTGGTTGAGGGAATTCGAAAACGACATTCGGACGTTAAAAAGTTTTATCGGCAGCGCTTCGAAAATGCCTCGGAACCACATGACCTGGTACTTGGATCATTGTTGGGTGCTGGCCCGCACTGAGAAGCTTTGCTTCCGCGATTTTGTACGCGAAATTGTGGTGCCGGACCAATTCCATCAGGAAGTAACTGACCTGGTCGAGTCCTTACCTTTTGTCTCTAAACGCCCACAGATTACTTCGTTGGCGCCAAGGTGGAGGATGGTAACAGAAGGCGGCGTTCCCAGAGTCACTGAGGTGACCTGAAAAGCCACGCTGATTCTGAAGGGTCGCCGAATCTCTTGTTATGAAGCGCGCGAACGGGAAATTCACAGCGGTTGTCAGGGCCGATGTCTCCAGCAAAGAGGATCAACGGCATGGTATGAATTAGCGATCTATAAGAGCGGAAATATGAGGATGTCAAAACAAATCAAGCGCGGAGTGCCGGCATCTCTGCAGGCGGTACGCAGGCATCTTGCCTGCGCTTTCTTTATCTACCTGGCAGTTTTTCTGCTGGCGCTGGCGCCGGGCCAATTCGCATTTACCCAGGAACCAGCGACCTCTGCCGCTGCCCGCAACGCGGCGCTGATTGCCGCGACGGATGAAGTGCTGAAGCAAACCAGTACCATCCGGCAGCTTGCCGTTCTTCGTCCAGTTCAAAGTTCAACTCAGTCACGCGCCGAGATAGAACGGGCCATCGTTAAGAACCTCGATGAAGACATTTCCGCCGCGGACATTCATGCCGCGGAAGTCACTCTGAAGAAGCTGGGCTTTGCGCCTCCAGACTTTCAGTACCGCGCTTTGATGATTCGGCTGCTGACGGAACAAGTTGCTGGTTACTACGAGCCGAAGACGCGGCAATTTCATCTCGTCGATTGGATCGACGTGGAAGGTCAGCGGCCGGTGATGGCCCATGAGCTGACGCACGCGCTTCAGGATCAGCACTTTGATCTGAGACGTTTCGAGCATTGGCCGAAGGGCGATGCGGATGCCGAGCTGGCCGCACATGCGCTCATCGAAGGCGACGCGACGCTGGCCATGGTGATGTACATCGCAAGCGATCCAATGCGGTTTCTCAAATCACTTCGCAGCATGGACGTTGAAACCAGGGAGTTCAACCAGGCGCCGAGGGTTATTCGCGAATCTTTACTTTTTCCGTATCAGGAAGGATTGAACTGGACGCGCGCGCTGTACAAAGAAGGCGGGTGGCCGGAAGTATCGCAAGCTTTCAAAACACTGCCGCAATCGACTGAGCAGATCATGCATCCGGAAAAATATCTGGCTCATGAAGCGCCGGTAAAAGTGACTTTGCCTGATGTCGTGAATCAGTTGGTCCCGCGCGCGGGCGCGACGCCGGGAACTCAAGTTCGCGGTGGAGTTACCTGGAAGAAGCTGGTTTCCGATGTTAATGGCGAATGGGGCACCTATCTCCTGCTCGATCAGTTTTTGAATTCACCGGTCGAGTCGCATCGTGCCGCGGCCGGATGGGCTGGAGATCGTTACGCCGTCTACGAGAGTTCGACCGGCAAAGTAGTATTCGTTTCAGTCACGGCCTGGGACACCGTTAACGATGCGCGCGAATTTTCGGACGCGTACAGCAAGCGCGTTGAGCTGCGATATCCCGGTGCGCAAGTCAACGCGCCGTCTGCAGGCTCGGACGCGGCCCAGCGGACGGTCTCCTGGAAGACAAATGAAGGCGTTGTGGTCGTCAAAAGGTCCGGATCAAATGTCTTCATCATGGAAGGACTTCCCGATGGTGTGGACCCTATTCCGTTGTTGACTCTCCTGAGGCAATAAGCTGCAAATTTCCGCAATTCAGCGAATTGTGTTATTTTTCCGCCAGTCTCAATCAACAGTTTAAGAATTCCGTGAACAAGGAACTGACTTCCGAGTCTCGAAGCATGCAAGCGTCCAAATTCACTGTCAAGACGCTCTCGCGGGTTATTACCAAATCTGAACCGTCTGCGCCGGTTGCTGTCAGACAGTCGGGTCGTCTTGGTGAATTAACCCACGAGCTTCATCAGCTCGAAGAGCAACTGCGGCTTGGTGGTGGCGCGGACAAAATTGAGAAACAACATAAGCAAGGTAAGCTGACGGCGCGTGAACGGATCGATCTGCTTTTGGATAAGGGCACTTATCAGCAGGAGATTGGTTTGCTGGTGGCTTACGATGAATATAAAGCGGGAGCCAGGAATCAGGGGCCGGGAGTCAGGGGACGCGAAGCACAGATTGGGCAAGCGCCCGGCGCTGGTGTCGTGACGACCGTCGGTCGAGTGTCGGGAAGGGAAGTCGTCGTCGTCGCGAATGACGCTACGGTGAAAGCGGGTTCGTGGTGGCCTGAGACGATCAAGAAAATTCTGCGGGCGCAGGAAATCGCGATGCGTTCCCGCGTGCCGATCATCTATCTTGTGGATTCGGCTGGTGTGAATCTGCCATATCAGGGCGGAGTTTTTCCGGGACAGTACGGGGCGTCGCGAATTTTCTATTACAACTCGATCATGCGGCGGTACTTGAAAGTGCCGCAGATTTCCGCGGTGATGGGACCGTGCATTGCTGGTGGGGCGTACCTGCCGGCATTGTCGGACATTATCATCATGGTGGAAAACACTTCGTTCATGGGATTGGGCGGAGCGAACCTCGTGAAGGGCGCCACCGGCCAGACGATTGATAATGAAACGCTGGGCGGCGCGCGCGCGCATAACGAGATCTCAGGAGTTGCACATTATCGAGTCAAGGATGACGAGGCAGCGATTGCGAAGATTAGAGAGTTCGTGGCCGAGCTGCCAAAGCAGGAGGCGGGAGTCCGGAATCCGGAATCAGAAGGAAAACGTCCGGCGACGGACATCTACCAGATTCTTCCCGAGGATCATCGTCAGCCTTATGAGACGAGGGCGCTGCTTGATTGCATTCTCGATGACGGTAGTCTGGATGAGTTCCAGGCGGACTATGCGAAAGAGGTCATCACCGCTCACGCCGCAATCAGCGGAATCCAGGTTGGCGTGATTGCGAATGCGCGCGGCATGTTTCGAGATCCTGCCGGTGGGCCACCGAAATTCGGCGGCATCATTTACACGGAATCAGCAGAGAAGGTTGCGTACTTTATCGACACGTGTAATCGTCACGGCACGCCGCTGGTTTTCATTCAGGATGTGTCCGGGTTTATGGTTGGGCCGGAGGCCGAGCATTCGGGAATTATTCGCGCCGGGGCGCGCTTTGTGGAAGCGATGGCGACCGCGACCGTTCCGAAAATTGTTCTCACTGTGAATCATGCTTCGGGTGCAGGTTACTATGCGATGGCCGGCCAGGGTTTCGATCCGGATTTCATCTTCAGTTGGCCGACGGGACGGATGGGCGTGATGGAAGGCGAATCGGCAGTGCAGGCGGTCTTCGGAAGCCAGCTCGAAAAGCTGCGCGCCCAAGGTCACGATCCCGACCAGCAACTCGAATTGGAAATGAAAAAGGTGCGGGAAACTTACGAGCAGGAATTGGACGCAAAGTACGCCGCCGCGCGCGGATTTGTCGACGCGGTAATCGCACCCGAAAACACGCGCCACGCTTTAGAGCTTGCATTACGCGTGAGTTTGAATTATTCAGGACCACATTTAGGGCAGTTTGTATTACCGGCTTCATTAGCATAGTTTTTGTTCGCAGATTTCACCGATTACGCAGAACCATACAAAGGAGAAGAATCGTGAGAAAGAGCACCATCTATCTTTACGTTCTCGGGCTTGTGGTGACGATCGTTGTAGCGCTGGCCAGCACGGGATTGGTTGTCTCGGCCCAGAATGCGAATTCGTCGACCACGCCCATGAACATGTCAAAGCCGAAACCGAAGAAGCCAAAGAAGACGGCAATGGCGACGACCAGCGGCCGCTGCGATCCGGCTAAACAGGAACAGACGGATCTGTCAGGCACGTACACGGGCAAAGCCGATCACGGCAACGGTCAACCGCCACAGGACGCAACGCTGACGATCACCGGCAACAACTTTACGATGACGTCGGGATCCGAAACGCATTCAGGACGCATCACCGCGGTGACCACCTGCGGATACATCGGGGTCACCATGATGATGGGCGATCTGACGCCGCCGACGCCCAGCCCGAACCCGCCGGCCGCGCTGCCGGCTGTTTCGCTTCGCGCGAAGAAAGTTGGCGACAAGCTTTGGCTGAAGAGCGTTCCCGGCGAAAAGATGCAGGTCAGCTTTACGCCTACGGGCGGCGGCGGTGGAATGAAGAAGCCGCGCAAGCACAAGTCGACCACGAAGAAAACCGAACCAGCGGCGGCAGCAAAACCAACGCCGTAACGTTCACGCGTGACAGGTCGCTAAGTCGAGACGCGCAGACACGGAGATCATCGTGACGAAGTTGATTGGTGCGCTTCGTCCGTTCGGCTCTCCGTGTCTTATTATGTAAAGACGCGTTAATTCAAATGAGAGAAAAAATCCGTATAGCTGCGGGCCAGGGTTTCTGGGGCGATCTACTCGACGCGCCGGGGCGTCAGGTTGAAGGCGGACCGATAGATTATTTGATGCTCGACTATCTGGCGGAAGTCACCATGTCGATCATGCAAAAGCAGAAGGGCCGTGATCCAAACGCCGGGTACGCGCGTGACTTCGTGAACTTGATGAAGGAGATTCTGCCGGCCTGCGTCGAGCGAAATATCCGGGTGGTGGCAAATGCCGGCGGCGTCAATGTGCCGGGATGCGCGGCTGCAGTTGCCGAGGCCGCGCGCCAGTTAGGATTGAGCGGAAAGTTGAAGATCGGGATCGTCATGGGCGACGACATTCTCGGCCGCATCGACGATTTTCTCGGACGCGGTATTGAACTACGAAACATGGATACCGGTGAGTCGTTGACGACGGTTCGCGAAAAGATCCAAAGCGCTAATGCTTACCTCGGTGCAGCACCGATCGTCGAAGCTTTGCATAAAGAGGCCCGGGTTGTGATCACCGGCCGGGCGACGGACACGGGTCTGACGCTGGGACCGATGATTCACGAGTTTGGCTGGGCCGTCGATGATTGGGACAAACTTGCGGCGGGAACCATCGCCGGTCACATCATTGAATGCGGCGCGCAGTGTTCCGGCGGAAATTGCCAGTACGATTGGCAATCTATTCCGGATCTCGCAAATGTCGGCTTCCCGATTGCCGAAGCCTCACCCGATGCCAATTTCGTGA
>DATANL010000531.1:0-12812 GCA_036266295.1 Pyrinomonadaceae bacterium
TTCCAAGCCCGGCTCGATCACGCCGCACACGAAATTCAAGGCTGAAGCTTACGTTTTGACGAAAGAAGAAGGCGGGAGACACACGCCGTTCTTCACCGGCTATCGCCCGCAGTTTTACTTCCGGACCACGGACGTGACGGGTGTGGCGCATCTGCCGCAGGGGGTTGAGATGGTGATGCCGGGCGACAACGTGCAGATGGAGATTGAGTTGATCGCGCCGATCGCGATGGAGAAAGGCCTGCGCTTCGCGATTCGTGAAGGTGGGCGCACGGTGGGTGCGGGAACTGTGTCGGAAGTTGTGGAGTAGGTCGAGATTTCAAATTCAAATTTGAGATCTGAGATGAGAAATCAATGCTGAACGAAAAAATCAGAATCAGGCTCAAGGCTTACGATCATCGCGTGCTGGATCAGTCGACGACTGAAATTGTCGAGACCGCGAAGCGGACCGGCGCCCGCGTGGCCGGGCCGATTCCTTTGCCGACGGTCAAGAATAAGTGGACCGTTCTGCGTTCGCCGCACGTCGATAAGAAGTCACGCGAGCAGTTTGAGATCAGAACGCACAAGCGCCTGATGGACATTCTCGACCCGACGCCGCAGACGGTAGATGCGCTGATGAAGCTCGATTTGCCGGCAGGCGTGGACGTGGAGATTAAGGCGTTTGGAAAGCAATAATTAAGTCTGGAGTCTGAAGTCTGGAGCGAAAAAACTTCAGACTTGCGACTCCAGACTCCAGGCTGGACTTGAAATGATTAACGGAATCATCGGCAAGAAAGTTGGAATGACGCAGTTGTTTGCGGCAGATGGCACGGTCACCCCGGTGACGGTCATCAAAGCCGGGCCCTGTGTCGTCGTGCAGAAGAAGACCGCGGGCGGCAAAGATGGTTATGACGCGGTGCAGTTGGGTCTGGTTGAAGATCGGCCGATCAAGCTGAAGAACGTGAATAAGCCGATGCGCGGCCACTTTGAGAAGACTGGTGGCGGCCTTCCGCCGACCCGAATTCTGAAAGAGTTTCGTCTGACGGCATCGGACGAAAGCACGAATGTGGGCGACAAGATCCTGGTCGATCAATTTGCCGACGGTGACATCGTTGACGTGGTCGGCAAATCGAAAGGCCGCGGGTTTGCGGGAACCGTCAAGCGTCATAATTTTAATCGCGGTCCTGAATCGCACGGTTCGATGAACGTGCGCGCGCCCGGTTCGATCGGCCAGTCGGCGTATCCGTCGCGGGTCATTAAGGGAATGCGCTCTTCGGGCCACATGGGCGATGTGCGCGTGACTGTGAAGCGCCTGACCGTCGCTCGCGTCGACGCGGAAAATAATTTGCTGATGATTCGCGGCGCGGTGCCGGGCGCGAATGGAACTGTGGTCGTCGTCAAGAAGGCGGCGCGCCAGGGAAAGAAATAGTTAGGACAGCTAACTCCTATGTTTGAGACGGAGGATCCGTTATGCCAACAGCGAAAGTTCTAGACCTCACCAGTAAAGAAGTGGGTGAGATCGAACTGCCCGATACGGTGTTCGGCGTACCACTTAACGAACCGCTGATTCATGAAGCGGTGCGGAGCTTTCTCGCGAATCGCCGCGCGGGGACGTCGGCCACAAAAACGCGCGGGGATGTTTCCGGCGCCGGTCGCAAGCTTTGGAAGCAGAAAGGCACGGGCCGCGCGCGGATTGCCAGTTTGCGCTCGCCGCTTTGGAAAGGCGGCGGCAATGCGCACGGACCACAGCCACGCGATTGGTCCTACAACTTGCCGAAGAAGATGCGCAAGCGCGCGATGTGCTCGGCGATTTCCGAGCGGCTGCGCGAAGGTAATCTGGTGATTGTCAGTGAATGGTCGCTGGAGCACCCGAAGACGAGAGAGTTTCTCGGTACGTTGGGCACTTTGAAGTTGAGCGGCAAGACTCTGATTGTCGATTCGCTGAAGAACACCAAGCTGATGCTGGCCTCGCGCAACGTGCAGACGGCGAAGGTCGTGAACAGCTACGGCGTAAATATTTACGATCTGGTGAATCACCAGAAAGTCGTGCTGACGCCGAAGACGGTCGAGGAGTTGATCGGAATTTTGCAGCCGCGCGCGAAGGACGACGAAGAGGCGGAGTATCAGGCACGCCGGGAAAGTCGCGATGGCGGGCAGGGACGGCGGATGCCGGGAAATAGAGGAGCGGCAGCGTAGCAATGCGAACCGTTTGGGACATTATCAAATCGCCGGTGATCACCGAGAAGGCTCTGGTCGCCAAGGAAGAGACGCAGGATCGGCGGCAGCTTTTGACGTTTCGCGTCGATCGGCGCGCGACCAAGCCGGAGATTAAGAACGCGGTCGAGACGATCTTTCAGGTGAAGGTCGATTCGGTGCGGACTGCGCAGTTCCTCGGCAAGATGGCGCGGCGCGGACGTTTCGAAGGTCGCAAGCCTTCGTGGAAGAAAGCCTTTGTGACTTTGAAGCAGGGCGAAAAGCCGGTTGATTACGGCGAAGCGGTCTAGTTTTGAGTTTTCAGTTGTCAGTTTTCAGAGCACGCGCTCGGCTGACTAGCTGGAAACTGAAAACCGAAAACTGAAAACTGTCATGGGAATTAAGAAACTAACACCGACATCGCCGGCGCGCCGCTATCAGACTTATCTGACGCGCGACGAGTTGACCGTGGGCGCGATTCCAGAGAAGTCTCTGCTCGAGCCCAAGAAGCGGATCTCGGGACGGAACAACGATGGGCGCATCACCGTGCGCCGTCGCGGCGGCGGCCACAAGCGGTTTTATCGCATCGTCGATTTCAAGCGCGACAAGGACGGCGTGCCAGGCCGTGTCACTCAGATTGAATACGATCCGAACCGCTCGTCGAATATCGCGCTGGTGACTTATCTCGACGGCGAGAAGCGTTACATCATCGCGCCCGTCGGTTTGGAAGTTGGCAAGACCATCGCCAGTGGTGAGGACGCAGACATTCTGCCGGGTAACACTCTGCCGATTCGGAATATTCCGCTGGGCACGCAGATTCACAACATCGAATTGCGGCCCGGCAAGGGCGGACAGATGGCGCGGGCGGCCGGATCGTTTGCGCAGTTGCTCGCCAAGGAAGGCGCTTATGCGCAGTTGCGTATGCCCTCGGGCGAAGTGCGGCGCGTGCCGGTTGAATGTCGCGCGACGGTGGGCCAGGTCGGCAACGTCGAGCACGAGAACGTTTCGTTAGGTAAGGCGGGCCGCTCGCGTTGGAAGGGAATTCGTCCGCACGTGCGGGGCGTGGCGATGAATCCGGTGGACCACCCGCACGGCGGCGGCGAAGGCAAGACTTCCGGTGGCCGTAATCCGGTGACGCCCTGGGGCCAGCCGACGCGCGGTTACAAGACGCGCAAGAACAAGCGTACGAAGAAGATGATCGTCAGAGATCGGAGAGTCAAGTAGATTGCTGAATGAGGATTTCGGATTGCGGATTTGAATTCCGCATTCCGCAATCAGCAATCCGAAATAACGTTATGCCACGTTCAGTAAAAAAAGGTCCCTGGATCGATAAGGGCATTCGCAAGATGGTTGAGCGCGTTCGGGCCGGCGGGCAGCGTCCGCAGGTGATTAAGACCTGGTCGCGACGTTCGACGATTACGCCGGACATGGTCGGCCTGACGTTCGGCGTGCACAACGGCAAGCGTCACATTCCCATCTATGTGACTGAGAACATGGTCGGACACAAGCTCGGTGAATTTGCGCCGACGCGCACGTTCAAGGGCCACTCGGGAACGAAGGCTGAGAAGACGACGAAGGTCGCACCGGCTGCGGCACCAGCGCCGGCATCGTAAGGCGCGTCGCCCGACGGTGAGAGCGGGCGCTTAAAGATTATGGAAGCAAGAGCGAGTGCAAAATATCTCCGCGGGTCGGCGCAAAAAGCGCGGCTGGTCATTGACATGATCCGCGGCAAGAACGTCAACCAGGCGTTGGCGATCCTGCGTTACTCGAACAAGCGCGCGGCGCTCGGCATCGAGAAGTGCGTGAAGTCGGCGATTGCGAATGCGAACGAGGCGGCCGAGAAGGCGAACGTCTCGGTCGATCCCGACGATCTCTGGTTGAAGGGCGCGTATGTCGATCAGGGGCCGACGAAGAATCGCCGGCGCATGAGACCAGCGCCGCAGGGTCGTGCTTATAAGGAGCGGAGACATTTCTGTCATGTCACGATTCTGGTGTCGAGTGACAGTAAGGATGCGCAGGCGAAGACCGATGGCAAGGCTGTCGATGTGAAGCCGGCGGCGAGCAAGCGAGCCAAGCGCGGTGGCGCGGCAGCGGCTCCGCGAATGAAGCGGGCGGCGAAGTCCGAAGCGGCGGCACCGGAAGTCAGTGAAGCTCCGGAAAAGAATGCTTCGTCAAAGAAGAGCGGAGCGAAAAAAGCCGCGTCGAAAGTGAGTGGCGCGCTGAAACGAAAGAAGAAGGAAGACGAGTAGTTTTCAGTTTTGAGTTTTCAGTTTTGAGTTCGCCTCGACTGAAAACTTTCGAACCGCAAAGTTGGCTGAAAACTGACAACTGGAAACTTTGAGAACGGAGTAAAGTTTGGGCCAAAAAGTTCATCCATACGGCTTTCGCCTCGGCTACAACAAGGACTGGCATTCGCACTGGTTTGCGAAGCGGCAGTTCGGCGATTTTCTGATTGAAGATCTGAAGCTGAAGCGCGATCTGAAGCAGCGCTTTGCCGGCGCGGGCGTGTCGCACGTCGACGTCGAACGCGCGGCGAACCGACTGAAGATCATCATCTATACGTCGCGCCCGGGCATCATCATCGGCCGTAAAGGATCGGAGATCGACAAGCTGAAGGGCGATATCTCGTCCCGTACGGGCCGTGAGGTCCTGGTTTCGATCCAGGAGATTCACAAGCCGGAGCTGAATGCGCAGTTGCAGGCTGAGAAGATTGCGGCCCAGCTCGAGAAGCGCATCGCGTTTCGCCGGGCGATGAGAAAAGCGGTTGAGGAATCGCTGCGGTTTGGCGCGCAGGGCATCAAGGTGAAAGTCAGCGGCCGCCTGAACGGTGCGGAAATCGCGCGCAGCGAATGGCATCTGCAGGGTCAACTGCCGCTGCACACTTTGCGTTCAGATGTTGATTACGGATTTGCGGAAGCGCACACGACCTTCGGCGTTATCGGCGTCAAGGTTTGGATTTATCGCGGACAGATTCTGGATGCGAACGCAGCCATGGCGCGTGGGACGGGAACCGATCCGATAAACGATACGCCGCGCCCGCGCGAAGGCCGCGCGCCGCGACCGCGTCCGCGCCGGGACAGGCCACAGGAGTAGGTCACCGGTCGCTGCCGGGTGGTATGCGAAAAACGATCTCAAATTTGAAATTTTAAATTTCAAAAAATGAGAGCTGAGACTTGAGAGAAAACCCATGTTGATGCCGAAGAAAGTTAAGCATCGTAAGCAGATGCGAGGTCGAATGAGGGGCGTGGCCCAGCGCGGCAGCGCGATCAGCTTTGGCGAGTTTGGTTTGAAGACGCTGGAAGCGGCCTGGATTACCGATCGACAAATTGAAGCCGCGCGTATTGCGATGACGCGTCACATCAAACGCGGCGGCAAGATTTGGATTCGCATGTTCCCGGACAAGCCGGTGACCAAGAAGCCGGCGGAAACTCGTATGGGCAAAGGTAAGGGCGCGCCTGAGTATTGGGTGGCCGTCGTCAAGCCGGGCCGGATTCTCTATGAGATCGAAGGCGTCGACGAGAAGACGGCGCGCGAAGCCATGAAACTGGCGTCACAGAAGCTGCCGATTAAGACGAAGTTCGTGACGCGGGCTGAGCAAGAGGGGGGCGCGATCTGAGTTTCAAGTTTCAGGTTTAAGGTTTCAAGTTAAAGCGAACTTGAAACATGAAACTTGAAACCTTGAACGCGAACGAAGTGAGCTATGAAACGACGTGAGGAAGTAGACAAGTATCGCGATATGGCGGATGAGGACCTGACGGCCGAGACAGATCGGCTGAAAGAATCTCTGTTTCGCTTGAACTTTAAGTTGGCGCTCGGCGAAGTCGACGCGATTAAGAAGATGCGCCAGGACAAGAAGTCACTCGCGCGCATTCGCACCGAGATGCGGCAGCGCGAGATGGCGGCCGGCAAATAAGTTGAGGCGCGCCGACGGCGTGCGTATTGAAAGCTAATGTTTAGAAGAAAAAAGAAAGACGACGAGCCCACCGACACTCCGGGAACTCCGGAAGCAACGGAAAGCGCACAGAGTGAAGCGGCTGCGGAACCTGCGGCCGACGCCGCGGCAAAGCCTGAGCCGACGGCGGCGGCAGCGCCGGCCGAACCGGCTGCGGGCGATGGCGACTCGAAAGCGGCCAGCAGTAAGCGTCGCGGGAATCGCGTCCAGAAGGTTGGTACCGTGTTCTCGGACAAGATGCAGAAAACCGTGGTGGTGCGCGTCGATCGCCTGGTGTTGCATCCGAAGTATCGTCGCTATGTGCGGCGCACATCGAAATTCATGGCGCATGACGAACTGGGGGCGACGACCGGCGATCGCGTACGCATCGTAGAGACGCGCCCGTTGTCGGCTAACAAGCGTTGGCGCGTAGTTGAAATCGTGCAGAAGGCGGCGAAATAGTTTTCAGCAGCCGGTTTTCAGTTTTCGGATGAGGTTCGTGCGTGAGGCTCAAAACTGAAAACTCAAAACTGAAAACCGCGAACGAAGTGAGCGAACAATGATTCAAATGATGACCTCGCTCGAGGTCGCTGACAATTCGGGAGCCCGGCGCGTCGAGATGATTATGGGTATCGGCGGCGCGACCGGCGCGATTGCCAGTCTCGGCGATCGGATCAAAGTGACCGTGAAGGAAGCGTCGCCCGACGGTGCGATAAAAAAGGGCACCGTGCAGGACGCGGTAATCGTGCGGACGCGCAAAGAGGTTCGCCGTCGCGACGGCACCTACATTCGGTTCGATCAGAACGCGGCGGTGCTGATCAAGGAAGACGGCACGCCGATCGGGACGCGCGTGTTTGGTCCCGTGGCGCGCGAACTGCGCGACAAGAATTACATGAAGATTGTTTCGTTGGCGCCGGAAGTTATCTGAAGTAACGAAGATATGCCACGGAGACACAGAGAGTGAAAGAGGAAATAGCTGCCCAGCGCGTTAAACTGTTTTGGGACTCTGTGACTCTGTGCCTCTGTGGCCACAGCGAGGTTGAAATTGAAGGTTCGTAAGCGAGCAAAGATTAAGAAGAACGATCAGGTGGTCCTGATCGCGGGACGCGACAAGGGCAAGCGCGGTCGTGTGCTGGCCGTCGCCCCGATGCGCGGCAAGATCAAGGTCGAAGGCGCGGGCGTGATCAAGCGTCATCAGCGCGCGGCGGGAAATAAGAGCGGCGGCATTATCGATAAGGAATCGTGGATCGATATCTCGAATGTGCAGATCGTCGATCCGCAATCAGGCAAGCCGTCGCGGGTCGGTTACAAGCGCGACGCCGACGGTGACAAATTCAGAGTGGCGGCCGCCAGCGGGCACACGATAGAAAAGTAATTGAGTCGTTGACTCATTGATCCATTGATTCAATGAAGAAGTGAATCAATGAACAAATCATCATGGCTAGACTGAAAGAGCGTTATCAAAAGGAAGTCGCCCCGGCGATTGCCAAGGAGTTCGGGATTAAGAATTCGATGGCGATTCCGCGGCTCTCAAAAATCGTGGTCAACATGGGCATGGGCGAGGCCATCTCGAATGCCAAAGTGCTGGACACGGCGGTGGAAGAGCTGAAGTCGATCGCCGGACAGAAGCCGGTGATTACCCGCGCCAAAAAGTCGATCGCGAGTTTCAAGTTGCGCGAGAAGATGCCGATTGGCGTGATGGTGACCCTGCGTGGCGAGCAGATGTACGAGTTCTTCGATCGGCTGGTGTCGATCGCTTTGCCGCGCGTGCGAGATTTTCGTGGCGTATCGCCCAAGGCTTTCGACGGACGCGGCAATTACACGATCGGCATTCGCGAGCAGTTGATCTTCCCCGAGATCGATTTCAACAAGGTCGACAAGCTGCGCGGGATGAACATTTCGATTGTGACGACGGCGCGGGACGACGACCAGGCGCGAGCGCTTTTGAAGGCGTTGGGAATGCCTTTTAGGACGTAGAGGTTGGAGATCAGAGGCCAGAGGTCAGAGGAAAAACGCACAGCGGCTAACCTCTAATCTCCAGCCTTAACATCTGGAGTTTCATGGCAAAGAAATCATTAATCGCGAAAGCTAATCGCAAGCCGAAATTTTCGTCTCGGGGTTACACGCGGTGCCGTCGTTGTGGCCGGCCGCGCGCATACCTGCGAAAGTTTCATCTGTGCCGCATTTGTTTTCGTGAATTGGCGCTGGCTGGTCAGATCCCCGGCGTCGTGAAATCGAGTTGGTAGTAAACGGGAGTCGGGATCCAGGAGCCAGGGGCCGGAAAGTGGCCGGCTCCTGACCTGGCTCCGCGAACGGAGTGAGTTAATGACTGATCCTATTGCCGACATGTTGGCGCGAATTCGGAACGCCGTCTCGGCCAAACATTCGCGCGTTGATATCCCAGCCTCGAAGCTGAAGCTGGAGATCGCGCGCATCCTGAAAGAGGAAGGCTACATCAACAACTTCGTCATCAAGGGCGAAGGCGCGAAAAAAGTCGTGCGCATCTTTTTGCGCTACGACGCGCGCGGCACCTCTTCGATTACGCATCTGGCGCGCGTGTCGCGACCGGGGCGCCGGGTTTATGTCGGCTCGCACGAGATTCCGCGCGTGCTCGGCGGTTATGGCGTCAATATCGTGTCGACTTCGCGCGGCCTGATGAGCGGGAAGATGGCGCGCAAAGAAAACGTCGGCGGCGAATTGCTGGCGGAAGTTTATTAGGAAGTGACCGGTGACCAGTGACAATTGACAAGCAAATCAATTGAAGTTCCAGCTTGTCACTCGTCACTTGTCACTCTTCACTGAGGTTCATATGTCTCGCATTGGTAAGAAACCGATAACGATCCCGAAGGGCGTGACCGTCACGATCAAAGAGGGTGAATTGGAAGTAAAGGGCGCGAAGGGCGTGCTCAAGACTCCGATTCCCGAGGGCGTGACTTTCAAGCAGGAGAACGAGTCGCTGGTTGCGGAACGGGCTTCCAAAGATCAGGCGGCGCTGCACGGCCTGGCCCGAGCGTTGGCCAACAATGCCATCGTCGGGGTGACCGAAGGCTTTTCCAAGCAGATGGATATCGTCGGCGTCGGTTACAAGGCGGACGTGCAGGGACGCAAGATTGTTTTCGCGCTTGGTTATTCGCATCCGATTGAATTTCCCCTGCCGGAAGGAATTGAAGCGAAAGCCGAACGTATGACGACCAAGGGAAGCATTCAGCAGTATCAGACGACGCTGACCCTGTCCGGGATCGACAAACAGAAGCTGGGCCAGGTCTGCGCCGAGATGCACAAGCTGCGTAAGCCTGACGCCTACAAGGGCAAAGGCGTGCGTTACGCTGACGTGCAGTTGAAATTGAAGCCTGGGAAGACAGGTAAATAGTGATGAATGGTGGGTGATAGGAACTTCTTATCACCTATGACCATTCACCTATCACAAAGAGAAATGGCTAATCGAAATAGAGCAGAAGTAAGAACGGCTGTCCACAAGCGCATTCGTAACAAAGTGCGCGGGACCGGCGATCGTCCGCGGCTGGCGGTCTATCGCAGCTTGAACCACATCTACGCGCAGGTGATCGATGACGATAAGGCGCAGACGGTGGCGTCCGCATCGACGACCGAAAAATCGCTGGGCGTTAAGTCCGGCGGCAATATCGAAGCTGCGAAAAAGATTGGTCAGGCAATCGCCGAGCGGGCCCTGGCGGCGGGCGTGAGCAGCGTGGTTTTCGATCGCGGTGGTTATCTCTATCACGGACGCGTGAAGGCTTTGACCGATGCGGCGCGGGCGGCCGGTCTGAATAAAGACGAAGTGGTCGCTGAAGAAGCTGCGCCAGTGGCAGAGCCGGCGGCTCCGGAACCCGAAGCGAAACCGAAGAAGGCCAAGGTCAAAAAAGAGAAGAGCGGTAAAGAAGCATAATGAGGCAACCGAAACAAAGAATAATGGCGCAGGGGCTCGACCTGAAGGACCAGGTGATTTCGATCAATCGCGTGACGAAGGTCGTTAAGGGCGGCAAGAACCTTTCATTTGCCGCGCTCGTAGTCGTGGGCGATGAAGGCGGTCACGTCGGGTTTGGCACGGGCAAAGCGCGCGAGGTTCCTTTGGCGATCAAGAAAGGCGTTGAGGCGGCGAAAAAGAATCTGATTCGCGTGCCGTTGATCGAAAATACTCTGCCGCATGAATTGATTGGACGCTTTGGCGCGGGCCGCGTGCTGATGAAGCCGGCTTCCGAAGGGACCGGCGTGATTGCCGGCGGCGCTGTCCGCGCCGTCATGCAGGCTGCGGGCGTGCGCGACGTGCGCACGAAAGTTCTGGGCTCAACGAATCCACACAACGTAGTGCGGGCGACCTTCGATGGCTTGTTGCGCATGAAGGATCCGTTTGAAGTTGCTCGCCTGCGCGGCAAGCAAGTCGAGGAACTCTAATTTCAGATTCGTTTAGAAGCCGCACTCGTGCGGCGCCGGACAAGTCCGGCGTCTAAACGATACAAGATTTGAACTATGGCGAAGAAGAAAACAGCAGACGCGGCGGCGGGCAGAATCAAGATTCAGTACTATCGCAGCACGATCGCGTTTCCGACGAAGCAGAAGGAAATCGTGCGCAGCCTGGGTCTGCGCAAGTTGAATCAGGTGGTCGAGCGGCCGGACACGCCCTCGATGCGCGGCGCGGTCGCGAAGGTCCCGCACTTGTTGCGGATTATCGAGTAAGACTGAAAAGATTAACGGGTTTGAGAAATGACGCTTAGCTTAAACAATTTACGCCCGGCCAAAGGATCGACGCACAAGAAAAAGCGGCTCGGTCGTGGACCGGGAACGGGCCTCGGCAAAACCGCCGGGCGCGGTGAAAAAGGGCAGAAGTCGCGCTCTGGTTATTCTTCGAAGACGGGATTCGAAGGCGGCCAGATGCCGCTTCATCGCCGTCTGCCGAAGCGCGGCTTTACAAATATTTTCAAGAAGCAGTGGATCGAGGTCAGTCTCGAAGCGCTGGAAAAGAGCTTTGCGGCGGACGATGAAATCACTCCGGAGGTGATGCACCATCGCGGCATCATCAAGAAGGCCAAGCACGACATTGTGGTGCTCGGTAACGGCGAGGTGACGAAGGCGCTCAAGGTTTCGGCGCATCGGTTCACCAAAAGCGCGAAAGAGAAGATTGAAAAAGCCGGCGGGACGGTCACGTTGATTTCGTAGCATAGACTCTGGTCTGTGACGCCGCGCGTAAACTAGTCTATTCTCCAATTCGCAGACTAAAGTCTACGCTACTTTTATGGAAAAATTTCTCGCCGCAGTTCGCAACATGTTTCAGGTGCCGGATCTTCGCCGGCGCATTTTCTTTACCCTGGGGCTTTTGGCGATCTACCGATTGGGCGCGCACGTTTCGGCTCCCGGAATTAACAAGGCCCGTCTCGATGCGGTTTGGCATGATGTCAGCGGCACGCTGCTCGGCGTGCTCGATCTTTTCTCTGGCGGCAACTTCCGTCTGATCTCCGTCTTCGCCCTCGGGGTTACCCCGTACATCACTTCTTCGATCATTTTGCAGTTGATGACCGTCGTCTCGCCGCAGCTCAAGAAGTTGCAGGAAGAAGGCGAGATGGGACGGCAGAAGATCAACCAGTGGACGCGATATCTGACTGTCGGTCTGGCGTGTTTGCAGACCACGTTCGTCGCGCACTGGCTGCAGATTAACGGCGTCGGCCCGAACACCTGGGGCTTTTTATTGACGACGATTTTGACGCTGACTACGGGCACCATTTTCGTGATGTGGCTCGGCGAGCAGATCACTGAACGCGGCGTCGGCAACGGAATCTCGCTGCTGATTTTTGCCGGCATCGTGATTGGACTGCCGCGCGGTGTGCAGCAAGTGATGACCCGGGTCAGTAACGGCGACACGATGGAAATTCTCGGCGTCGTGGCCCTGGTGGTGGCGCTGGTGGCGATTATCGCCTTCATCGTTTTTGTCGAGGCGGCGCGCCGCAAGATTCCGATCAGCTACGCAAAGCGTCATGTCGGCCGGCAGCTCGTCGGTGGACAGCAGACCACCATGCCTTTGAAGCTCAACATGGGCGGCGTGATTCCCGTCATCTTTGCTTCGTCAGTGCTGTCGATGCCGCAGAGTTTGTTCTCGGCGGTGCCGCCGAAGAATCCGGCGAACTGGTACGGAAAGATCTTTACTTTCTTTCAGGTCTTTCACGCGGGCGATCCGTATTACGAATTGATCTTTCTCAGCTTGATTGTTTTCTTCACGTTCTTTTATGTCTCGATCGTTTTCAACGTGGAAGAAGTGGCTGACAATCTGCGCAAGCACGGCGGCTTCATGCCAGGCATCCGGCCGGGGCGGGCGACGGCTGAATATCTCAATACGATCCTCACGCGGCTGACGACGGTGGGTGCGATTTACCTGGCGATGGTCGCTTTCTTCCCGCAATTCATGTTGAGCGGTTTCAAGGTTGGGCGTTTACCGCTAATCGGGACGGCCCTTGAATCGTTTGTCAGCACGACGCCGGGCCTGGCGTGGGTGCCCACCGGCATGGGATATCAATTCTATTTCGGTGGTACGTCACTGCTGATTCTGGTGGGCGTGGCCATGGACACGGTGGCGCAGATCGAAGCGCAGCTGGTGATGCGCAACTACGAAGGTTTCCTCGGCAGCGGCGGACGTTTGCGAGGACGGCGAGCGTAGCAGAGATGTTGGATGCTGGATGTCGGATGTCAGGCCTAGCATCTCGCAGCT
>DATANL010000532.1:0-6397 GCA_036266295.1 Pyrinomonadaceae bacterium
TTCATTAATCGCAGTCTTCGCATACTTCAGATGCCGCCTATGAACCAGTAAGTCGTACGACAGGCCGCGCGACGAAAGCTCGCGCAACCCATGAATCACGCGCGGCTGGGCCAACCAATCGTCCGCCGGTTCACTTTCCACCAAATGCCGGACGCCTTTGAATTTGGCATGAGTTGCGAACTCGTCCAGTTGGCTGCCGACATCATCACCTCGCAAGTCGACCCATCCCACCACTCCGGCAATAAACGAATTCTCATCTGCCAGTTGCAACAGCCAGCGAGTTTCTTCGGTGCTGTTACTCGCCTGCACCAACACCGTCCGGGCGACTCCGTTTCGCTGCAGCAACGGCGCCAGCATGTCGGGTAAATAATCACGACAGAGCGGGTCGACTTCCGGACTCATCCACGGATAATCGAAAAGCCCGACTTGCCAAAAATGCTGGTGGCTGTCGACGAGATCATTTGCCATTTGTCATTGGATATTTTTCATTTCCATTTTGAATTCACTGCTCATGACAAATGGCATATATCAAAGATCAAATGCAAATAGTAACTCCGCCAATCAAGATCAAGTGGACTTGTAAGCCGGCTCGCGCGGCTTAACCGCGCGCTTGCCTTCATGGTCCTGTTTCGGCTCACCATCGAGTTCCAGCGCGAATGTCGTGACCAAATCGGGGGCCTTCTTCGGCAACCCGGTTAATTTGATCCGGTAATCATCCTGCTGAAACTTCACCGGTTCGCCGGTCGCGAACAGCTTCGCCGACAGGACCTTGTTCAGGAGATTGCCGATGACCACGGTCTCGCCGGGCCAATAGTGAACATGCGCGTACAGCGTGTTGCCCTTGCGCGTGAAGCTGAGATAGTTGCCGCGCCGTGGCTGACAAGGATCAGACTGATAAATCGTCGCCCCGTTCTTCGCCATCCAATCGCCCACCGTCGAAAGGATGCGAACAGATTCTTCCGGAATCGTGCCGTCCGGTTTTGGCCCGATATTCAGCAGATAGTTGCCGCCGTCGCGCGCGCAGGTAATCAAGTTGCGAATCACCGTCGTCGGACTCTTCCAGTTGAAGTCCGCCGCGTGATAACCCCAACTGTCGTTGAGCGTCATGCACGACTCCCACGGCCGATTCTGTGATGCCTCAATGCGCTGCTCGGGCGTGTCGAAGTCCTCGGGTATCTTCGAACGATTATTGATGATGACGTCTGGCAGAATCTTCCGCACCATCGTGTTCATTTCGACCGACTCCCAACCCTTCGCATCGAGCGGCCAGGCCACGTCGTACCAGAGAATATCGAGCTTGCCGTAATTGCTGACTAACTCTTTCACCTGTCCGTGAATGTAATCGACAAACCGGCGCCGCGCAGCTTCGTCCGTCTTGCACTTGCTGCCGTCGGGATGGTGCCAATCCATCAGCGAATAATAGAAACCGACGCGCAAACCTTCGGCGCGCGCGGCATCGACATATTCGCGAACCAGATCGCGTCCCGGTCCCTGCTTAGGCGCGCTGTAGTCGGTGAGCTTCGTATTGAAATTGCAAAAGCCTTCGTGATGCTTAGTCGTCATCACCATGTACTTCATGCCGGCGCGCCTGGCCAATTGCGCCCAGGCGCGCGCGAAATTCGGAACAGGTTTGAAGTTCGGCGCGAGCTTTTCGTACTCGCTCACGGGGATGCCTTCATTCTCCATCACCCATTCGTGGCGACCGAGCGTGCTGTACAGGCCCCAGTGAATGAACATTCCGAACTTGGCTTCATGCCACCACTTCATGCGGCGCGTTCGATCCTCTACGGTCGACGTCGTCGGGGCGCCGCTGTCCGTTGGCTGTTGCTGGCCCAAAGCCAGTTCGGAATGTCCGGAGGCCGCCAGGGCCCCCGCCGCCGTACCCATAAAAGTTAAGTAGTCTCTGCGATTCATCTGTTTTCTCTAGCATCAGGGTCAGTACCATCTGCGTAAGCAGATGGGATCAACTGACCCGCGAGTGCATCGTTAGATCCATCCGCTCACGCGGATGGTACTGACTCCATCGTCTAGAACGAAAGCCGCAATCCGAACTGGATTTGCCGCGGCGTCTTGCCCTGGGCCAAGCCGGTAACTCTACCGACGCCCGACGCGACGGTTCCGTAAGTCACACCGTTGAGCGTCGCGGTGCCGGCATTGATGGTCACGCTCGAAGGCGTGTCCCAACTTTGAATGTTGAAGACGTTGAATGCCTCCATGCGGAACTGAAGCTTGAACCGTTCGGTGATCGGGAAGCTCCGGAACAGCGACAAGTCGACATTATAGACATTCGGTCCGCGCAGAGCGTTACGCGGAAAGGTTCCGAACGCGCCGAACGGCGCAACAAACGCGCAGGGATTGAACCAGGTCGTGATCGTACGAACCTGATCCGCTGCCCGTCCGCCTTGCGAAATCGTCTTCTGACAATTCGGATCCGGATTGCCGGGCACCGCGCCGGCGACAAAAGGATCGGCGATTTGATTCGGCCTCAGATAATTGTTCGGCGCGCTCGATCCACTCCCGCGCAGATTCGCCAGGTCACCGGTGATGACTAGATTGTACGGTGCTCCCGTCCGTCCCTGGGCAATAAAGTTTGTCTGCCAGCCTCCGAGGATCCACGCGCCGGGTCCGCTCTGCAACCACTTCTTGCCCTTCCCGAACGGCAGTTCATAAAGCATCGCCGCCGACGCGAAGTGTGGAATGCTGTATGACGCGGGTCCCCAGGCAGTGTTCTGGTCCCAATAGTTCTGGATGCTGGCGCTGCCGCCGGTGCCGTTCTCGACATTAAAATATCCGCTGCCGGTATCGAAGGTCCGGCTCCACGTGTACGAGACCAGCGCGCTCCAACCGTCGGCGAAACGTCTCTGGAATTTTGTCTCGAGGCCGCGATAGCTCGCGCGGCCTGTCGCCAAGGTGTAATTGAGTCCGGCGCCCGCCCACGGCACCGGCCGATCCGCGTCGACGGTCGCCGCCGAAGTGCCGGCCGGGAAAGCGTGGCGCGCCGAGTTACCGAGGCCTGAGTATGGCAAGCGACGGCTGACGCTGCCGACGTAAGCAACTGAGAACATGTAATTCTTGGCGAGCTCTCGCTGATACTCGGCGTGCCATTGATGAGAATATGGATCCTTGTAATTCGGATCATCGTTGAAGCCGCCCACGGTCCAGGGACTGGCTGTCGGCAGCGGCGTCGCAAATCCCTGCCCCTGAATCTGAATGATGTTGAAGGCTGAGCCGTTCAGGAAATTCGCCGTCGTGTTCGCGGTGCCTGCATACGCCGTCGCGTCGGGCCACACTGCTGCTTCGAGATCATTCTGCGCGTATTGACTACGAGCCGGCAGTGGATCGAAGTACAAACCGTATCCGAAACGCAGGACCGACTTCGAATTCAACGACCACGCCACGCCCACGCGCGGGCCCCAGTTATCTTTCACCGGCGCCGGCGCGAAGAACTTTCTGCCGGCGAGCACCACGTTATAGAAATGCGGATCGTTGAAGAAGGCATCCGGAATGCAAGGCGCCGCATTCGTCACGCTGCATTTCGGCGGCATCGTGTCCGAGCCGATGATCCAGCGCTGATTTAACAGGTCGAATGAATTCCACAGACGGCCGTCGATTGTCTGCGGTTGGGTCAAGTAGTCATAACGCAGGCCGAGCGTCAGACTGATCTTCCGGTTCACGCGCCATTCGTCCTGGCCATAACCTGCCCACGAAGCATATTTAAATTGCACCGGCCCGCCGTGAAGTACCGGCAACTGCGCGTCAAAGTTGTTTGGGAAACCCAGCAGCGCCGAGGCCAGAGATAAACCGGTCGTGCCCGAAGCCGAGGCCGGATTGCGTGTCTGTTCGTCGGCAAACGTATAACGCTGAAACGTGTTCAGCTGAATGCGCTTCGCTTCGATGTACCACGCGCCGACCTTGAAATTATGGTGGCCGTGAATCCACGTGAGGTTCGGCGTGACGCTCCAGTTCGGATTTTCGCGCAACGCAGCACCGCGAACGCCAAAGTCAGCGCTGCCACCGGCCGCCCAGTTTGAAAGACGCACGAGCAAACCACCGTACTTATCAACGTCGAGAAAACCCGCCGCCGCCAATGGACCGGTCCCGGCCTCATGCTGGTTCTGTTGACTCGAATCGACGCCCGGCCGTCCCGCATAACCGGCACGCACGTCGAGGATCATGTTGGGACTGAAGGCGTGCGTCCAGCCGCCGCCCCAGTTTCTTCCTTTGCCACTGCCGCCGGTCGATCCGGCATCACCAATCGGATTAAAGACAGTGACGTTCTGCTGGGTGAACCGGAAGAAGATGTTGTCCGCATCACTGAAGTGATGATCGATTCTCACCTGCCAGCCGTTTGAATTGTTCGTCGTGGGCCGGCTCTGCGCGAAATTGTTCTGTGGGTCACCGCTGAAGTTCGGCGCGGTCGAATAAGTTTGAAAGAACTTCTGCATCGGCGCGAAGATCAAGGCCTGCGGAATCTTGCGACAGGGACTTCCGATCGTCTGATCCTGCTGCTTCGCAGCGTTCACCGGCAGCGGATTACCGGCGGTGTCGCAGCGGAACCGATCGCGCACCTGACTGCCCGCGACCGTCCGCGTCGAATATGGATTGTAGATGTCGCGACCGAAAGGCGTCGCGCTAAAGTCGCCGTTGACTTCAGCCCCCGTCGGTACGTAGGACAAACCCAGCGCCGCCTGACTGTAACGCCAGCCATCGTAGCCGAACGAGAAGAACGTCTTGTTCTTGATAATCGGGCCGCTGACGACGCCGCCGAATTGGTTTTGCCGGAACGGCAGAGGCTTCTTGGGCACGCCGGTCGCCGTGCCGCAACGCGCCGTCGTACAGACGTCGAAACTGTTGCGCGCGTCGAGCGCGTCATTGCGCACGTATTCAAAGCCGGCGCCGTGAAAACCGTTGCCGCCCGACTTTGAGACCATGTTCATAACGCCGCCCATTGCGCCGCCGAACTCGGCCTTCGCGTCCTGGCCCACCACTTTGAATTCCTGCACCAGATCGATGTTCGGAATCACAATGTAGGTCGGCCCACGCACATTGGTGTTGATGATGCCGTCAAAGAAATAGAGCTTCGAACGATTTTGCTGTCCGTGAAAGGATGGATCGACGAAACCCGATCCGGGAATGCCGACGTTGCCTTCGACGCCGCCGATGCTCCGGTTCTGCGATGTCGATAGCGGCGTCACACCCGGCGTCAGCGTCAGTAGTTGCGTGAAGTTCCGCCCATTCAACGGCAGATCCTGGACCGTGCGTTCGTTGATTACGCTGCCAAGTTCAGACGATGACGCCTGGACCAGCTCAGTGCCGGCGGTAATCTCCACTACCTCGGACATCTCGCCGACGGCCAAAGCGAGATTCTGCGTCAGCGTCTCGTTAACGCCGAGCGTGAAGGCGCTGGTCAAAGATTTCTTAAAGCCTTTCACTTCGACCATCAACGTGTATGAAGCAGGCTTGAGATTGACGAAGGTAAAGAAGCCGCTCTGGTTGGTCGTCGCTTCTTTCTCGGTCCTGGTGGCCTGATCGATCAACTTGACGATTGCGCCCGGCACGGCGGCGCCATTCGGATCGCTGACGTTCCCATTGACCTCACCGGTGGCTGTCTGCGCGTAAGAAGCGACGCCGGCCACCAGGGTAAACAACACGGCGATGCTCGCCATCCTGAGAAACTTCATAACTCGCCTCCTTCCAGCCCTGGAGCGCAGGCATCCTTGCCTGCGGTTCGCGGGCATCCCTGCCCGCGCCTTTACTCGTAAAAAGATCCCGGTGAACCAAACTCAGGATGCGTGCGCTCCCGTGCTGTCCTCCTAAAAGTTCAGCCGAATCGAGCCCTGCATTACGCGTGGTGTGCGGGCCGTCGTCGGCGTGCCAAAAGTATTTCGCGTCATTTGAATGCTCGCGGTGCAGGTGTTCCCCGCGGCCGTGCAAGCGACACCCGAACCACCAGGATTATTTTGAATCAATCCGAACGTCAGCGTGCCGTCGATGTCATCGAAGTTCGCGTGATTGAAGATGTTGTAGATCTCCCAGCGCAGCTGAAACGCTCGCTTCTCACCAATCGGAATGTTCTTGAAGATCGCCACATCGTTATTGAAGATGGCCGGGATGCGGACAGGATTGCGCGGCATGCTGCCGATCTGGCCCAAGCCGGTCGGATTAGTGAAACAGCTGCGATTGATTACGTACTCGAGTCCGGTGCTGTCTGCTCCGGTCGCGCCTTTGGTCGGATCGCAATTAATGACCGCGCGTGCATTCACCTGACCGCCGGTGAAATCGGTAATCATCGTGCACACCGTCGCGGACGTTTGAATCGATCCGGCCGGGCAAGTCTGGCCGGCGGTAATCGTCGCCGTGCCGGACGTGTAAGTCACACCGATGTTGTTCTTCGGCC
>DATANL010000533.1:0-8285 GCA_036266295.1 Pyrinomonadaceae bacterium
GCATCACCGGACCAATCGAACGTTGGTCGCTTCCCTGGCCACCTTTGTAACTGACGGTGACGATGATCGAGTTCGGCGATTTTCCTTCTGCAAAGTTGTGCAGCCCGGTGACCGCCTTTTCGTCGAGTCCCTTATTCGTGAGTTCAAACTGGCGGGCCAGCGCTGCCCTGATCGGCCGCGCCGAAAAGAACCGGACGTAGTAGATCACGTTGCTTGATTGATTGCTCGCGCCCTGCGTCGCGCGACTGGCGTCGGTTGAGGTCGACAGCGCGCCATTGACCCCATTAGCTGAAGTCGGCTTAAACATGGCTTCGGACGTATCAGTCTCGTTCTGGGTTTTGGCCCAGGGCGAGTCTTCCAGCATCTTCTTGGCGTCTTTATCGTTCCAGTCGGTCCACTTCTTGTCCTTTTGGGCGATGGCGGTGCCAACAATAGCGAGCAGCGCTATGAGGGCGATAATTTTTGCTTTCATTGGGGCTCCCTTCGGTCCAGATCAGTACTCGAGCTTTTGATCGTAAATCATGTCGGCGACTTTAAATCGCATGTTGAGTTTGAATGAGTCGTTGAATTCCGCATAGAACCGCACGGTGCCGCTGGCGCTATTCAAAAAGGGCTCGCCGTCAACGACCCGGGGGAAGATGAATTTTGCTCCCAGGTTGTCCTGAATCGGCGCGTGGTATTCCTGTAGGAACAGGCGCTTGCCATCCTGCCGCTCGAGGAAAGCTTTATTCTTAAGCGTCCCGGTGGTCGCGCTGTTCATTGCCTGCATGACCGGACCCGACAAGCGCCCGTCGGGGGACGATGCCAGCACCGCAATGGCAATGTAAGGAGTGAAGTCGCGCTCAACGAAATCGGTCAACTGCGAAACCAGCTGCTGCCTTCTCTTCGCTTCGTCCGCGGTTTTCTCGCTCGGTTCAGGTTCGGCCGCGAGCACCATCCGGGCAATCGCCTGGCGCACCGGCCGGGACGACAGAAAGCTGATGCGGTACGAGACGGCCACTGCTTCATTAAGCGCCCCGCGTTCTGTCCGGTTGTTATTGATCGACTGTTGACTCGAAGTCGTGCCGCGCGGCGCCGTCGATTGACCGATAGAAGCCGTCCCGGGACGCGTGGGAGAATAGAACTGCTCCGAAAGGTCGGTGTCGACCTGGACCTGCGACCAGGGAGAATTGGCCAGCATGCGCTCGGCATCTTTCCTGGGCAATTCCATCCACGAGTAATCTTTCTTTTGCGCGAGACCGATAATCGGCAACGCGACGAGAATGATTACCGCAACACCGCGCGCGGGGTGACGCCGTGAGGATCGTGGCTGCTTCATTTCGAATTACGCTTTCTGTCCGGGGTTTCGGTCAGTACTCGAGCTTGCCGTCATACATCATGTCGGCGACTTTGAATTTACGGCTCAACCTGGTTTTGTTGATTTCCATGTACACGCGCACTTCGCCGCTGTTGGCATCAAGAAAAGGCTTGCCGTCAAGCGTGCGCGGGAAAATAAACTTCGCGCCCATTCCGTCTGGCCTGGGAGGTTTATAGTCCGTTAATGACACGCGCTTGCCGTCTTTGCGTTCCAGATAAACGACATCTTTGAACGTCTCGGGATTCGCGCTCTCCAGAAATTTATTCCCCGGTTTGACCTTATTTTGGTCATTGCCCTCGAGCACCAGGGACACCACGATCAAATCACCGAAATCGCGATCGACAAACGCGCGGCGCTCGGCAACGGTTGCGGCCGGCGTCTCAGGCTGTCGCAGTTCGATTAGGCGGACCAAGGCTGCGCGCACCGGCTTCGAGGTGAGGAATCCCACGTGATAAATAGTCGACAAGGCGGCATCTTTCTTTCCCAGACTCTCACCGCTTTCCGTCTTACTGGCATTCTTGAGATCTACGGCGTTGCGACTCTCGGTTGGGGTTATCGTGGTACCGGCGTTCTGCTCAGTGAATTCCGACTGGCTTTGGGCCCAGGCGGAATCAGCCAGCACTTTCATGGCTTCCTTCTGTGACCATTCAGTCCACGGCTTATCTTTCTGGGCCGAGGCCTTCACGCCGAATAAAACCAGCGCCGAACAGAGTAATAGAATTCTTTTCATGGATGGGCTCCTCATGGATATTGATTTACTACTACGGACTCACGGGCTATGCGCATTACGCGCGAGAAAAAGTCATGCTGAGGCAGCACAACCGTAATCATTGAATGTCGAGAACCGGTCCGAACCGTGGTCTAGAGAAAGATCGCGACGGACATAATCAAGGTGTACGACTGACATGAGCAGCGTGGCGCGTTCGTCAACCAGGCGCAGGGTCAAATCGTGCGGGCCAATTCTTCCAGATGCCAGTTCTGAAAGCAAGTAATGACGCGTGGCGTAAGCGGGTACTTCGCCGAGCTCAATTCTGGTAATCAAGCCACCGCCGCCGAACACTTCCAGCGCCGGATGTCCGGCCAGGGCTTTATCGTCGATATTGATGACCGCGACGATTTCATCCCGCACGTTTTTTCCGCCTGACCGTTCGACGCGCGCGCCGCAGGCGATGTAATCGGTGGCCAGTTCGCCGCGCGCAGTCGACGCCTGATAGCCGCGCGCGGATTGCAGCCCGGGACGAAAATGCGTGAACGCATGCGCGCCCCATTCCTTCACCCGCAGCTCGACCTTCATCAAGGTGTGGTTCGTGGTGGGCGCCACAGCCAGCGACATTCCGCCGGAAAATATTTTTGGCAACTCGAGATCGTTTGCCGCAAACGTGCAGCTTTGCATGCCGCCGAGTTTGATCGACTCGCGTTCAATTTGATCTGCTGAAATCGTCTTGGGTAACGGAGTGTCAGTCGTCACTTGCCAGGCAAGATCACCTTTCGAGTCGCTGACGAATGGCTTGGCCCAGAGAAATTCCTCGATGGGCGCTCCCGAACTAATGTGAAATCGACTGTCGAGCGTCACCCCGCCGATCCGCGTGGCGTGAAAAACCAGCGGCGTGAACAGAATATTTTTGGGTTTGAATCTGCCGGCGGCATCGAAAGGCGCCGTCACCTTTACCGGCTTGAACGGTGGCTGATGAATCGGGTGCTCGACGCTGAAGCGCGAACTGCCGGCGCGCTTGATCAGCAAATAACCGAACGATTTGGTTGAGCCCGGCTGGTTGACGACGGCCAGCGTACCGCCGGCGGGCGTCAATAGTGGGGACTTGTTCGCGTGGTGGCTGCCGTTGGTCAGGAACGCGCCGGCAAAATCGGCGGCGAATTCGCCTCGCCGCAGATTCAAGAGCAGTGATGCATGCGGCGGCAATTCGTAAGGCAGCTCTTTTAGTTTGACGCCGGCTTCACTGTGCAGCGTGATAGTGCCGGCACTCTTTTCACTGTTCGGATTGAAGAGACTGAAGACGCATTCGTACTGCTCGAGTGGCGGGAAAGGCATCGAGTAAAAAAAACTCTGCGGATGCTTCCACTCCCACGGGTCGGGATTGGCATGCACATTGTCAAACGAATCTTCGGTCTTCCAGCGAACGAAGGCGGAACTAAATAGATCGCTCGCATGCATGGACTGGCGACCCTTTGGACGCAGGCGAATCTTCATGCCTCCCCAAAATGTCTTCTGGTCGCCCAGCAGATCCGCGAGGTTCAACCGCGTCGTCTGCATCGCCGGCACGACGAAACGCTTGGCGACTCCGTCCTGGCCCACCGGCTTTCCATCTTTATCGTAAAGATAAATTTCGTACTCGGTCGCGTCGGCGCCATCAGTGTAGCCGGTGCGGCCCACGAACGTGTCGGATGTCAGAAAGATTTCCGATCGAATTCCCTGGTTCGGAGCTTCCACGAGAAACGGCGCCGCGACGTCGAGCCAGCATTCCACCGGCGCTTTGGGCGGAATGGGATTTTGTTGGGCGAGGCTTGCTGCTAACGAAGGGCTTAAAGGAAGCAGCCGCGTCAAAGCGACTCCGCCGAAAGTGGCAGAGATCAAAGAAACGAAATTGCGTCGCGTCAGGCGCTTCATGGGGCGCGGGTTAGTAGCAGCAGGCGGCACTGCTTATATCAAGAAAGCGGGCAATAATAAATAGAAAAGGGAGAGGAACCAAAGGCTCCTCTCCCGGGGTTAACGCCGAAGCGAAAAGGTTAGAAGTTAAGTCTCAACACGAGTTGGACCAGACGGCCACCGGGATCGTTGGTGGTCGAAATATCCTGGTAGGCTGCGGTGTAACGACCAAAGAAGCCCGAGCTCAAAGTGCCCGCGCCATTGACGTCGTTGCCGGCCGAGCCGACCAACCAGTTGATGTTGTTGAAGGCATTCAAGGCCTCGGCGCGCATTTCCAGATTCATGCGCTCCGTGAACTTGATCTTCTTCGCCAGGCTCAGATCGTAACGGAAGAACGATGGTCCTTTGATGACCAGGTTGTTGAATCCGCAACCACCCGGATAGCCCTGCATACAGTTGTTGAATCCAGCCGGAGCGATAAAGCGGCCGGTCGGAGCGCCTTGCGTATAAACTGCGCCCGCACTAGTGAACGTAAAGTTATTCGCGCGGAACGTATTCAGACGAATGTCGAGAGGCAGCCAATACACCTGGCCGGTATTCGCGACGTTGTCCGAGTTCACCTGATTGCGATAAACACCGATCGCCTTCTGCAAATCCTTCCGCGTCATGCCGACGAGTTGAACGTTGCCGAAGGTGATGGGCGAGCCGCTCTGGATGCGAATGTTGCCGTTGAATACCCAGTCACCAAGGAACCCATTGACGATACCCTTCGCGTTACCGAGGAACTGCTTGCCGCGGCCGATGGGTAGTTCATAAATGAAGTTCGTCTTGAAGGCCTGGGTAATGTCGAACGGCGACACGTCCCTGCGCAGATGGAAATCGCGGATCGTCGCAGGTTGATCGAAGGCCAGAGAGCTGCTGGCGTAGGTATTACCCAGAGCTTTGCCGAACGTGTAGTTCGACTGGATCAGGATACCGTGGGCCAGGCGACGGCGGAATTCGATGGTGGCCGCGTCGTACCAGGTTTGGCTGTTGTTGTCGATCAGGAACGAGCCACCGCGCTTGCCCTGATTCACCACGAAGAAGTTGGCGGGCACGTTGCCCGCGATTCTATTGGCCGCGAACGAGCCCTCGTTCGCCGTGGAATTCAAAACGCCCGCCAATCCCGTCGGACTTGGATTTAGCGGATTCAGTGGGCCGAGCACGGTCGTGTTGGCGAACAAATTGCCGGCCAGGTTGTAACTTGCCGTCAGGTTCGGATCTGCCGCGCCGGCCAGGAACTTGACGAGGATGGGCAGCGGGAAGGTTCCCGTTCCCGGTCCGCGGTAACGCATATTGAAACCGTTACCCGTCGCCAGGTTCTGCAGGACGTTAGCCTGGGCCAACTTGAACTCATTCAAGAAACCGTTTTCGAAGACGTTAAGCTCGTTGAGGTTGTATTGCCTCCAGAGCTGATGTCCGCGGTTGCCAACGTAACGAATTTCGATCACGTTGTCCTTCTTGATTTCCCGCTGAATGCCGGCGGTCCATGACTCGACATAACCGGTCTTCAGATCCGGCAGGAAGGCGTTGACCGCGTCCGTAATACTGCCGGTGTTCGGCAGTACAGGCTGGGTTGGCACGCCCGCCGCAACCGGCGGAATACCGTTGCGGAAATACAGGCCAAACGGCAGCGCAAACGGAGTCCCGGTGATGTTTTGCGTGGCATCGATCGTCTGTCCGGGGTTGCCGGCCGTGATGCTCAGGAAGGTGTTGAGACCTTCACGAACAAAGGCCATCGAGAAACCGCCGCGGAGGACGGTCTGTCCTGATTCACCGGCCAACTTATGAAGCAAACCGCTCTTGAAGTTGGGACTCCAGGTGAAACCAACACTCGGCGCAAAGTTCCCGTATTGGGTGTTGGCTGTTTTATCCCCCGGCGCGAAACGAGTGTAGGTGCTGGGTGAACCAGTCAAGGTTCCCGGCTTAAAGACGTTGCCTTCACCAGACTCACCAAATAATCCCGCATAGCTGACTTGGGTCAGGGTGTTATTCAGCGACTGGAACGGCGTCTGTACTTCCCAACGCAAACCGCCCGTCAGCGTGATATTGGGTCTGAAGCGCCAGGTGTCCTGAGCGTACAGTCCAAACTCAGACTGTTGCGCGCGGCTGGTAAAGAAGCCCTGCGGAGTGTACTTGGCCGTGTTCTCATCAAGACCTACGTAGCGTCCCAGTGACGACATACGACCTGACAAAGTGGCGTAGAATGCCGCGGCGTTACTCTGCTGCCCGACCGTAGCATTTAACGGCAGGAAAGCATTGAATGCAGCCGCGTCGCCGGTGGCTGTCCCGCTGATACCAAAGTTAACTGAGGGCACGACTGTGGCATCGGTGATCCACAGATTGAGCCGGGTATAACTGCCGCCAAAGTTGAACGCGTGATTGCCATGCACCCAGCTCATGTTGTCATTAAACTGCTTGACCGGAGCATTGCGAAGTTCCGGAGCTCTGGTGGCGGTGGCAGTGTTAACTCCCACGCCCGAACTGTTGAGGTTCAAAGAAGCAAACCCCTGATTGGCAAACTGGTCCGGAGTCACCTCACCGAAGAACTTGGTAGTTCCGCCCGTCAAACCAAAGCGCGCTTCGTTCACGAGGTTTGGCGTGATGGTCCAACGCCAGGCCGACGTGTTCGAAAAACGATTGGAAGTCTGACTACCGTGATTCGGGAATCCCGGGAACACGGGGTCGACACCGTTCAGGAAGTCCACGACCGAACCAAACTGCTGGTAGTTGGAAATATTCTCGAGGTGATGGTTCTTGCCAAGATTGGCGTCCAGGCGAACCGTCGGGAATCGGCGAAGTTGTCCACCAACGTTGAAGAAACCAAATTGCTCGACGTTTGGATTACCAGCCACCGGAGTCAGAACGCCGTTCACCGTGCCCACGGAAGCACGAATGTCAGCATTCAATTTTTGAATGGTCGGATCCACAGTTGAGAGCAGTCCCGCAACACCGGACGCCGCGGCCATCGACAGCACGTTAACTGAACAGGTCCTGGTCGAGCCCGTGGTACAGCTCACCAACGCCGGCGGGTTGTAACAACCAGTCGTCTGACCAACCGCGCATGGTTGTAGGTTGGTATTGAACTTGTAAATGCCGTTCGCCGCGTCCTGCGTGTAGATCGTGCGCACGCGCTGTACGCTTTTTTCAGGCAGACGATATTCTTCGTAGTTCGCAAAGAAGAACAGCTTGTCTTTGCCGTTGAAAACCTTCGGCAACGAAATTGGGCCACCAACCTTCACGCCGAACTGGTTGAGCAGAATGCGCTGTTGCGGCGCCTTGTGCGTAACCGGATCGGCTGCCAGGTCGCGATTATTGAACCAGTAGTTCGCATTGAGCGCGGGGTTGCGGTGATACCAGTAACCGCCACCATGATATTCATTGGTGCCGCCCTGCGTTACAAATTTGATTTGGACGGCGCCTTCAGCGGAACTCTCTGCTCCGGGATTCGAAGTAGAAACTGTCACTTCCGCAATCGCGTCAGTGCGCGGACGAACATAGGTAAAGAAACCATCACTCGACTTCAACGTGTTGTCCTGCACGTTGATGCCGTCAAGCGTGATATTGAGCGCGCCCTTGGGCAGGCCGTTAACGGTTGATGTGCGCGGTCTTCCTGGCGTCGTGGTTCCCGGCAATGCCAGGACGAGATCGAGGGCGTCGCGCGAAGCAGTAGGGATGTCGGTAATCTGGCGACCGGTGAGCGTCGTACCGACGGTCGCGGTTTGCGTCTGCAGCAGTTCAGCGCTACCGACGATCGTGACTGTCTGATCTTGCGATCCTACTTCCATGGCCACGTTGAAGCTGGACGGCTTGCCGGCGTCAATCTTGATGTCAGTCACTTTGGATTGCTTGAATCCTTTGACTGAAATCGTGGCGGTGTATAAGCCGGACGCTAACACGGGGATCGTAAAGACACCCTCATCGTTAGTCTTGGCCGTAAACTCCTGACCAGTGGCAGAACTCTTCACTACCACTGATGCGCCGGGAACGACTGCGCCTGTGGGATCAGTGATCGTTCCGGTCAGCGATCCTGTCGCGGTGCTCTGCCCAAAGACCGGCAGACCCACCAACGCCAGAACCACGAGGACGAAAAAGAACTTCCGAGACAAATTTCTCATTGGGCTCCTCCGAGAGTGGTTATTCGTGCTAACCAAAGGGATTGGCTAACAGACAGTTGCAACTTTTTAGGTACTTAGTGCCAAGTCCGGACTTGGCGATGATAGTTTCAGTGAAACTGAGACTAATTTCGCTGCCGGAAATGCAACTCCCGCGCCAACCTAACCCATT
>DATANL010000534.1:0-4005 GCA_036266295.1 Pyrinomonadaceae bacterium
CAGGTGAATTTATCTGCCGTGTTCCGTCTGTCACAACTGGCCGGACGGCAGATGATTGGTCAGGGCAAAGGCAAGATCATAAACATTGCTTCGTTGCTTTCGTTCCAGGGCGGGATTACTGTGCCGGCGTATGCCGCCTCAAAAGGCGGCGTCGCGCAACTGACCAAAGCGCTATCGAATGAGTGGGCCGGCAAGGGAATCAATGTGAATGCGATTGCTCCCGGCTACATGCGCACGGACAACACGAAGGCTTTGCAGCAGGACGAGACTCGTAACCGGCAAATTCTCGAACGCATCCCGGCCGGTCGCTGGGGCGAACCTTCCGATCTTGCCGGAGCGGCCGTATTTCTCTCATCGCCGGCCAGCGATTATGTGAACGGCGAAGTGCTGACAGTCGATGGTGGCTGGATGGGCCGATGAAGCGTGTTCGGTTTAGAAATGGCAAATCCCGTGTTCTTAGTTAGGGTCCGACGAGATAGAGGTCTCTGCCCGCGCGCTCGACGACCAGGGTGCTTGCATCATTCTCATAATCTTCGCGCCGGAAGTCTCGATAATCCATGTAGCCGAGGTTCACGCGACGGCAAGTGTCCTGGTCCAAAGCTGAGGCCATCGTGATGCGATACCGCGGAACCACGCGTCCTTCAGTGTCGCGCTTGCCCGCGTACGACACGTGGGCCAGGTGAGCAGCGACTGCCAGGTTGTTTTGTAATTCGGTTGAGAGGGCCACCATCTCGCGAACGCGATCGAGCGGCGCGTAGCCGTACTTCTCGATCAGACGTCCGTGAGTTTCAGAGATCGACCGCAGGTGCGGTGCGGAGATGATTAGTTCGCCACCTTCTTCGATGATGCCGCCGAGCTTGTAGCTGGCTTTGCCGCCGACCCAGAGTTCATCGTAATGCTCATCGAGCAAAGCCACGACGCGTTGGTATTTGCGACCCGTGTACTTGATGTGAACCTGCTTGCTTACTTCGGCGGCGGCGCGAAATGCCGAGCGGAAATCTCCGGTGAACAGGGCGTGAGTGCGAAGATGGTTGTCGTCGTCGCGAGTGATTACCGAATTGAGCGTGATGAGTTGGGCTGAGACAAAATCTGCCGCCGCTTCGATCATGTGGCGCGTTGGTGTCTCTATCCTGCCAATCACATTTTCAATGCTGGCCAGCGCGCCGAGCCAGTGGGTCGCGTGCGTCAGGTCGGGGCCGGCCACGCCGGGGAAGAGGTATTTCGCGCCGCCGGCGAAGCCTGCGACTTCATGTGGCACGGTCGCGCTGAAAATCAGGATAGTGTCGTAGATGTCCGGAGCTAGCCGCCGATTAAGATTTACGCTCACCGCCTCGTTGAGCAATCCGTTTGTGAGCCGCGACACTTCCGCGGCCGGCAACTCACCAATGGTGGCCAACTCGGCCGGAACATCCCATTGATGATCGAAGATTTCACCGAACGGTCCAGACGGGTCGTCGCCGAATCCTACCTTTGAGAATTTTTCCGCGGGAGTCATTGGGCCGTGGGTGCCTTGTGCCACCAGCGCGTCAAACTGCGCGACCTTCCGAGTCGAAAGAATTTCTGTGGCGATCGGAAAGAGAAGATTGGTGTTGTCGTCGCGAGTTTTGTCGGGGATGATTGCCAGCACGCGGGCGCCGGGAGCGATTCGCATCAGCGTGTGTTCAAGAATCTCGCGCAGGTCAGCAGGCGAGAGATCGCTTTCAGGAGATCCCTTGCCGATAAATGATGGAGCAGGTTTGGTACTCATAAATGGGAACGCGGGCGCCCTCGCCCGCAATCAATGCGAAACCGCCAGGCTCAAGCGGTCGAGGGCGCCCGCGTTCCCAGCAATCTCATCGCTGGATTCTGGCGGAGCCGCCTTTGGCGAAAGCGCGTACTTCCTCTAACGTCGCCATCGTCGTGTCGCCGGGAAATGTGGTGAGCAGCGCGCCATGCGCCCAGCCGAGCTTGAGCGCTTCGTCGGGTGATTCGCCTGACAGCAGCCCGTAAAAGAATCCCGAAGCGAAGCCGTCGCCGCCGCCCACCCGATCGTGTACGTCCAGGTCACAGGTCATCGATATATGCTCACCGCCGCCGACCCACGCGACCGCGCCCCAACAGTGGCGGGTTGCGGAATAGACTTCGCGCAAAGTGGTCGCCACGATCTTGATGTGCGGATGCTTTTCAACGACGCCATCGATCATCTTGAAGAAATTCGCCGGGTCGAGCTTTGACTTCGCTGACACTTCCGGTCCAGTGATGCCCAATCCCTTTTGCAGATCCTCTTCGTTCCCAACCAGGACGTCGACGTGCTTGACGATGCGTTCGATTACATCGACGGCGCGGGCCTGACCGCCAATCCGGTTCCAGAGTTTCTCGCGGAAATTGAGATCAAATGAGGTGACTGCGCCGGCAGTCTTCGCCGCCTGCATGCCTTCGATGATTAATTCCGCGGTCGTTTCTGAGAGGGCCGCAAAAATCCCACCGCTGTGAAACCAGCGCACACCGTCGCGAAAAACCGCTGACCAGTCGACGTCGCCGGGCTGCAACCGCGCGGCAGCTTCGTTCGATCGATTGTAGAAGACGACGGGCGGACGCACGCCGTAACCGCGATCGCTGTAAACCGTGGCGAGGTTTGGTCCGGTCACGCCGTCGTGATCGAACCATTTATAAAATGGCTTGACGCCCATGGCCCTGACTCGCGTGGCGACCAATTCGCCGATCGGATATTTCACCATCGCGGTGACGATGCCGGTGTTGAGCCGAAAACAATCCGCGAGATTCGCGGCGACGTTGTATTCACCACCGCTGACGTGAATCTCACATTGCTGAGCTTTGCGAAACGGAACCAGGCCGGGGTCGAGCCGGTGGACCAGGGCGCCTAAAGAAACAAAGTCCAGCGCACCCTTTGGCGGCACGCTGAACCCGTTTGTTTTCGTGTTGGTGTTGGCCAATGATTCCAGTTTAATAAATCGTTGGCCGCTTTGATAAGGGCAACATTATCGACGCTTACGGTACCGGATCAGCCGGACCAGCACTTTGCGAATCATTGACGTGAATGCTGCTGTCGGTTGAGTCGAGATAAAAGTGGCGCGTGCCGGAACCCGCGTCCTGCGGATCGGCATTCAGCGTATAAGATGAGTTGCCGGACGGCGTTTTGGGCACCACCTTAAGGGTGTAAACAAAGCCGTCGGCGACCGGCGGATTTCCGGAGAACTTCGAACTCAATCCGGAATCCTTGGTCAATTGGTCGAACGTACCAAAGCTGCGGCTGTGGGTATTGAAATATTGAATTTGCACCGCCGCAATAGTCTTCATGTTCTGCAGGGTCGCCGCTTCATAACCCGCCCTGGTGGCCGCGCGATAGCCGACAACGGCGGCGCCGATGAGGATGCCGATAATGGCGATCACGATCATCAGCTCGATAAGAGTGAAACCTGATTGCCGGCGATTATTTCTGTTGCTTTTCATGATTACTTCCTCTGTCTGCATTAACGGCGAGAACGCAGGTTGGTTCCGAAAAGACCACGATGCCGACCTCACCAGTCGAGCCGATTCTACTACAAGCCGGCGAGACGCGTCATTCGCCAAAAGGTGGTGTCTTAATTTGGAGTGCGGTGGCAGAGTCCCGATTCATCGGGACGGCGACACCGCTTTGGATCAGCCGTTGTTTCAGCGTCAGTGGGAATCCAAAGCGCCGTCGCCGCTGCGCTCTGCCGGCGCACTCCAAACCAAGACACTACCCCGCAAAAGTCTGCGTAGTCATGTCGCGCAAGTACATGTAGAATGCGTAAAGCTCATGAGAAACCTGCGGACAGCTGATTCAGATGCCCTCGCGGTGACGGCGGCCGAGAAAATCGAGTTGCTGCAAGCGGCGGTTGAGCGGGTAATTCGGGGGAAACCCGAAGCCGTGCGGCTCGCACTCGTGACGCTGCTCGCCGGCGGCCATCTCCTGATCGAAGACGTGCCGGGGGTCGGCAAGACCACTCTGGCCCATGCGTTGTCGCGCGCGCTCGATTGTTCATT
>DATANL010000535.1:0-3189 GCA_036266295.1 Pyrinomonadaceae bacterium
AGAAAATCGATGTAGTGCTGATGCACAAAGAAATCGGCAGCGTCGATTGGGTTTTGCGGTTGCGTCGTGGTTTCGTTATCGGTAATCGTGACCGTCGCCAGGTTCGGCGAACCAAGCACCGCTCCCGCAGCGTTGGTCAAACTGATAGAAAAATTCTCGTTGCCCTCGGCGTAATTGTCGTCGGTTACCGGCACGACGATGGTTTTGAAATTCTCACCAGCCGCAAACTTCAAAGTTCCGATGGTCGTTGTGTAGTCACATCGGTCTGAAGCGTTGCCGCTCGCCGAGCTGCACAGAATCCGCGCGCCGACGTTATCGCTGGTCGCGTAATTCACACTCGCCGCCGTCGAAGTGTCGCCCAGTCGCGTCACGGTCACGGTTGCCCGTCCGCCCGATTCGCTCACCATGTAATTCGCCGCGCTGAACTGAACACTGCTGGCCGAGGCGGAGGCGCCGAACTGCCCTCGAATCTCTCCGTTGGGAAAGTTCGCCGTGTGCACGTTCACATAAAGCTGGCCGTTCTTCAGATTTGCCACATCAGTGGGCGTCAGGGAAATGACAAAGTCACTGACCGACCCCAACGGTAAGGGAAAAAGAATGACGCCAACTACGCCGGGCGCCGCGGGCCCATGAATGTGCGCGTCCGTCTCGAGACTCGTCAGACCGCTGAAGTTGAGCGACACGCGCGCCGTCGTTTCATCGGGACTCAAAAGAATCGTCGCCGTTCCGGCCGCGCTTGAATTGTTGGGCGGTGTCTCCTGCGCCGCCGTCAAATTCGCGGTGAACAGCGTTGGCTGCTTTCCGGAGATTTCATAGACGGCGCCATTCGAATTCGAAACGACAAACACGTCGCCATTCGGCCCGGTCTCGATGTCCGTCGTAATCCCAAAGTCATGCCCAATCAGCAAAGACTCGCTCTCTTTGATATCGAACTTGTCATCATTGTCGGCCACGAGATCATTCAAGCGAGAATCCGTGAATGAGAAATGCTGACGATCCGGCGTCAACTTAAACCGGAACAGAAAGCCATTCGCGAGAAACGTGCGCGCCGCGCCGACGAACATGTCACCTTCGTACTGCGGCCCTATCCCGCGGCCCTGCACAAACCCGAGCGGCGACGCGGGAATCGCGTACTTCCAACTGAACTCAGGATCGTTGTAATGCGCGCCGGTAAGCATGAACAGACGCTGCATCGCCGCCGCCGGCGTGTCCGCGATATTCGAAGGCGGCCAGCGCAGTTGCTGCAGATCTCCCGATCCATACGTCGACTCGATCTGTTTGTACTGGGCGATGCGACTGATCGGGCCCATCACCTGCACCCAACCGTTGTTCGATCCGGCGGTGATGCGATTCATCTCGTCGAAAGCGTCGTCGCCGTTTTCCTGGTCCCAGAGATTTCCGGAATACGGATCGAAACCGAGGCCGAAGCCATTGCGCACACCGTACGCATAAAGTTTTCTCAGGTTGGCGGCGGCTTCAGAAGGCAACACCGTCACGATGTTTGCGAACGGATTGTCGGCCGGCGTAGTGCCGTCATCATTCAAACGCAGAATGCATCCGGTCAGATGATTGTTATCCGGTTCCGGCCCACCGAATTGGTCGTCCGGCACCGGCCCTTGCTGATTGTTCTGCAGCAACCCGCGGCGTCCGTTGTCGCCCATCATAATGTAGAGCTTGCCGTCGGGGCCGAATCTCAAAACTCCGCCGTTGTGATTACCGCGCAGTGTTTGGTTCGCGTCCGCCTGGAACGCGCGCAATTTGATCAGGTTGCGATCGAAGGTGAGCCGCGACGTGGCGGGATTCCAGACGTAACGGTCAACGCGGTTACCGAGCGTCGGCACTTCCGCGATGTTGGTCGTATCGACGCCGGTGCTGCTCTCGGTCGAGTACAAATAGACGTAACCATTGAACGCAAAATTCGGATGCAGGGCGATGCCCAATCCGCCTCGTTCGGACGCGCTGTTTACCGCGAGATCGAGCGGCGGCGGATTTTGCATTACCCCATTCGTGACTCGCTGGACCTTGCCGGTGTTCTTTTCAAAGATGAAGAAGTCGTTGTTGCCGATGAAGGCCATGCTGGTCGGCTGCGAGAGGTTCGTGACGACTGTCTTGACCGAAAGATTCGGGTCGGTCATCGCCGGTCCGCTCGAGGGCGAATTCACCACGGTCTGAAGACTCGCTGAATTGTCGGTCGTGTCCGGATCGTTTTCCGACGCGGCCACACTCGCGTTATTCGTTAAGGTCCCCGTCGACTGCGGTACCACGACGACGTTGATGACGGCGAACGCATTTCGCGCCAACGATCCGAGATTGCACGTCACCGTAGTCGTCCCGCTGCAGGAACCCTGTGTCGGCGTCGCCGAGACAAAAGTGACGCCGGCCGGCAGGTTGTCTGTCGCGACCACGTTCGTCGCAGGTGAAGGACCGTTGTTGGTGACGATCAAGCGATAAGTGAGATTCGCCAGCGTGATCGCGGGATTTGGCGACGCGGTTTTCGTCAGCGATAAATTCGCGCTCGTTGGACCAGAGACGATGAGTTGCGCGGATGATAAATGCTGAAGGTTGCCGCTGGTTGCGGTGACCGTTAACGAATAAGCGCCCGGCGGTGTTGCCGCAGTGGTCGTTACGGTCAACGTCGAAGATTTTGGCGACCCATCGGTGATCGTGATCGAGGCCGGCACAAAACTCGTCGTGGTATCGCCCGAGCCACCGCTGACTGCCAGCGTGATGTTGCCGGTGAATCCACCGGTTGGCGTCGCTGTTACCGTGTAGTTGGTCGCATCGCCGGGGTTGATGGTGCGTGACCCGGGAGTAATCGAGAACGAAAAGTCCGCTGCGGGAGTAACATCCGCAATCTTCGCGATAAATGCGTCCTGACCTGCGGCCCTGGATGGTTGCAACGGCGACTGTGTCGGGAAATTTCCTGATGAAGTGAAGCCGGTGAGGTATGCGTTCGACGAATCAACCGCGATTGGATTCGTCGACGTCACTGCCGCAACGAAATTCTCGTTCGCAGAACCGCCCAGGTACGTCGAATAGAGAAATGCATTGCCCACGGGATTCAATTTAGCGACGAACGCGTCGAACGCTCCGCCGTTGTTGAGCTGCAGAGGAGAGACGGTCGGCAGATTGGTCGACGAAGTGAAGCCGGTCAGGTAAACGCCGCTTGAATTCACCGCGACCCCGGTT
>DATANL010000536.1:0-4741 GCA_036266295.1 Pyrinomonadaceae bacterium
CACACGCTGCCGGAACAAACGCGGGCTGCGTCAAGAGCATGAACCGCGCGCCTTCAACCGCCAGCCGTTTGACCAGACGCGTCGCGAGAAAACCCGGGAAGCCGGTAACAAAGATGGTTTCGTGTAAGGCCATGTGTCTTAGGTGATGTATGTTGCGCCGAACGCATCTTCAGTATAATCCCGAACGATTTTTATACCTGCTTTGATGCTGACCGCAAAGGACGAGATGACCGCATGACCTTTCGAAGCTCACAAATAAGGAAAGCCACGTCAGTGGCCGTAACCGTCTGCGTGCTTGGTGCGCTGCAATTCATCGCGCCGCGGGTGGCCGGCCAGGCCGGCGTCGATCGCGATTTGCTTTCTGAGATCATGAAGATTAAGGCGATCGACAATCACGCGCATCCGGTGAAGTTCGTGGCGGAAGGCGAACCAGCCGACACCGAATTCGACGCGTTGCCCCTGGATGCGATCGCCGCATTTCCTCTGCCCGTCCGTTTGAATCCTGCCAATCCGGAATTCATTCGCGCATGGCGCGATCTCTACGGATATAAACACAGCGACATGAGCGAAGCGCACGTCCGCGAATTGATGAATGCCAAACAGGCGGTCGCAAAACAGAAAGGCGAGGCCACGCCGGCCTGGATTCTCGATCAGCTGAACATCGAGACAATGTTTGCGAACCGCGTGGCGATGGGCCGGGGGTTGACGGCGCCGCGATTTCGCTGGGTGTCGTTCGATGACGCGCTCATCTTCCCTTTGAGCAACGAAGCGCAGAAGCGATTCAATCAGGACTACAAAGGTTTCTATCCGGCCGAAGAGAAATTGCTGAAGCGTTACCTCGGTGACTTGAACATGCGCGCTTTGCCGGCCGCGCTCGATGCTTACCTGAAACAAGTGGTGACGCCGACGCTCGAACGGCAGAAACGAAACGGCGCGGTCGCGATCAAGTACGAAGCTGCGTATCTCCGCAAACTCGATTTCGATAATCCTGATGAAGCGAAGGCGAGGCTGACCTACGCGCGTTACGTGCGCGGCGGCGGGCCGCCGGCGAACGATTACAAAGCGCTGCAGGATTTTCTTTTCTTCTACATCGCGCGCGAATGCGGCCGGCTCGGCCTCGCCGTTCATATTCACTGCATCTCGGGCGCCGGTGGTTTCTACCGGCAGAGCGGCAGCAATCCTTTGTTGCTCGAGACCGCATTCAACGATCCAAGTCTGCGCAAGACAAACTTCGTCGTAGTGCACGGCGGCTATCCCTTCACGAAAGAGATGGGCGCCTTGATGAGCAAGCCGAACGTCTACGCAGACTTCTCAGCGCAGACGTTCTTCACCTTTCCGCGAGAGCTCAGCGAGATCCTGCGCAACTGGCTCGAGTCATATCCCGATAAAATTCTTTTCGGCACCGACGCCTTCTCGTTCGGCCCAGCGGTCGACTGGGGCGAAGTCGCCTGGCTGTCGAATACGACGGCGCGACAGGCTTTGGCGCTGGCCTTAAATGGAATGATGAATGACGGTGAAATCGATCGCGCGCGGGCAATGGAGTTGGCGCGCATGGTACTGCATGACAACGCGGCGAAGCTTTATGGGTTTTAAGAAATCATCCGCAGATTACACAGATTACACAGATTAACGAACGGAGCTACCAAAAGAGATACGAGACACAGGAGAGATGTACAGAGACGCTCCTTCGTCATGGCTTTCTAATCTGTGTAATCTGCGTAATCTGCGGATTAACTCTGCCGACTAATTGATCGTCACTTCCACCGGCGTTGCCTCATGCGACTCGTAGCCTTCCGGCCAATTCGAGATGTTGATGCCGTAGAGCCAATCTGAGTCGGGCGTGACGGCAAAGCGGATGGTCAGCGGGTATCCGCGGGCGGCGCGCAGACGCACATTCCACGAATCGATCTTCCATTCCTGAATCAGAGGCGATTTCGTATCTTCCCAGGGGACGAGCCGCGACCCCATGAACTTGCCGTCGACCAGTAGCGTCACGCGGGTCCGCACCCATTCCTTTTTTGCATCGGTCGGCAGTACCGGTTGAATGTGCGCGCGCACGGTGATCGTTCCGACCTTGCGGCGGTCGTTGCGTTCCGGCACGACGTATTCGAAGTAACCGACGCCGGCGCCCCAGATGTAACCATCGCCGCCGCCAAGTTTTTCGAACCGACCGCCCGCCACATTGTTCGGCGTGAAGCGATAGAGAATCGATTTGTTCTTCGCATCTTCGTCGTGAAAGATGATTTTAGGTTTCGCCGCCGGTTCACCCGGAGATCTTTCGAAAGCCAGCTGACGCGGGATCAAATTCTTGCCCGACTCAGTCAATTGCGGCGGCGGCGAAGCGTTAATGAGCGACGCAAAGACGTGCGACGCGCCTTGTATCTCGCTCCACAATTGCGCATCGCGCGGCGATGAATAAGTGACCCCGTAGCCGCGTTCCGGATCAGGTGTGATGATCCAAAACATGGCGCCACCCGCGCCGTCTCGGGCAGTGTGATCAAGATAAGCACGGTACCAATCGATTTCGCTCGTGCCGTTATAACCTTCCGGGCCGATGCCGAATTCGCCGAAGACCAGAGGCTTCTTGAGCACGTACGCGGCCGCCACCCGGTTCTCGATGAATTCATGCAGCGCTTGCGGCGAATCGACGGCGACGTCCTTGTCATCTTTCGGATAATTGTGCACGTCGCAGTAGTCGATGTTCGGCAGAGCGTGATCGGCCAGCCATTCGCGGCGCTCGGACGCGAGGCGATAGCCCCATTCTCCCGGCGCGATCATGTGATCCGGATCGAGTGAACGCAGGTAGCCGCTCATCTCAGCGATCCAGGCGCGGCGTTCTTCCCATCGTCCCGTCAGGCATTTCCCTTCATTGATCAATTCATAACCAAAAATCGCCGGATCGTCTTTGTAAAGCACGCCGGTGACTGTGTTGCGGCGGGTGGCGATCTTTTCGATGTGCGCCCGGTAGAGACGGCGCGCCGTTTCGTTCGAATAGAACAGCATCGCCTTTTCATCATTTATCCCGTAAGCATAAGCGTCGTCATCGGCGCCATTAATTCCCGCCCAGCGCAGGTACTGACTGATGCCGCCGGTATCGCGCCACCAGTTCACCAGACAAAGTTGCACGCGCAGATTATTCTTCGCAGCTTCGGCGAGTACTTGATCGAGGAAGACGAATTCAGCTTCGTTCCATTCATCAGGCTGGCTGCGAAATGAATGCGTCCGCGGCCAGTCCTTGAAATCAGCGCCGATCGGTTTCACATCGTTCGGTCCACCTTCGCCCGAGGCCCAGACGCGCACGACTTTGATTCCATGTTGCGCGGCCTGGTGCAGCGTCTCAGGCATCTGCGCGCGATCGTCGTCGCGATACATCACCGCAACGTTGGCGCCCACGAAGCGAAAGGGTTTGCCGTCGATTACGAATTGGCCGTTGCGCGCCTGCACGAATCCCGCCCGGCCGCGGTCGCGCCAGCTGGAAGTCGCTAATAAAACTGCCGCGCCCGCAATTAACGCGAACGCGGCCAACAGCAAAGGTTTCCTCGACATGAACTTTCCGTGCGCACGCTGCCGGCGTGCGGCACGCGGGGCGCGCGGGGACGCTTTTAGCGCGGCGGGTTCGTCAATCGCACAAATCCCATGATCGCGCAAATGGCCCCCAATACAACAAACACATTAAAGAATGCCCCGAACGCCAGCACTGAATCAAAATCATTTTGCTGCGCGCCCATCACCGCGACAAATCCCAGCAGCAGGAATTGAATGTGGTAGATCAACAGACAGACGGCCGCGAAGCTGAACCAACGCGTCGGGGCGCCAAAGGCGCGCGCGCGGGCGAAACCCAGCACCGACGCAATCAGCCATCCCACCGCGCCGACGATTAGCGAACCAACGAGCACCACCGCGAAGTACGCAGGCTGTTTCGCCGTAACTCCCGTTTGCAGCGCTGACAAAATTGCCTGGTGAAGCATCAATGATTACTCCTTCGTTGAGTCAGTGTCGGGAGCGGCAGCAACCGGATCAAGGTTTCTGAAATTCGATCAAGTCTCAATCGGATCGTACACGATTGCAAGCGCCATCTGATCCGTCCGCGACCGCTCTCCGCACTGACACGCTAAATACAAAACGGCCGTTTACGCAAGCTCGATCACCGCAAGCGCAAACGGCGTCGCTCGATCAGTTTTCCGCCGGCGGTCGTGACGGGCCGACCGCACCGGCAAAAATCTTTATCACAGTTCCATCGCAAGCAATCATCCGTCGGGGGCAGCGATCCTTGCAACCTAGCTACTGAGTAATGTGAATCTCCTCTTCCTTATTCACATGGCGCAGGAACAGCAGCAGCGCACAGGCGCAAAAAATTACTGCGAGCGCGACCGACGTGATGCCTTCCCACATCCAAGGTTTGTTTTGGCCAATGAACCTGAAGAAGAATATGTAAATTCCTCCAAGCAGGGAGACCAAACCTACAATTGACAGCAGAAAGTCAACCATGATGAACCTCCGGCTTCCGCTTCAGTCTTCCGAATGAAAGTTAAGATAAAGCCGCTGCGCTATAAATCAAACTGTTTTGGACGGCTGCATGTTAACGCCGGGGGTGGATTAAGGCAAGGGGATTCGCGGCCCATCCACGTCTATGCTCGGCAATTCACTCGGCTGCATTGTCTATCGTTATGGCCCCGACCAGGTAAGCAATCTCGCCCTCGGACGTTTGCAGCACGATGCTGTATTCACCCGTTGGGGTATT
>DATANL010000537.1:0-7195 GCA_036266295.1 Pyrinomonadaceae bacterium
GTACGCTGGTGATTCTGCTCGCCATGTACACCACGGTCACCGAACGCACCCGACAAATCGGTATCCTGAAATCGCTGGGCATGTCGAAGCGATCGATTGCCTGGGTCATCGAACAGGAAGCTATTTTGGTGAGTGTCCTGGGCGTGGGCATCGGCGTATTGCTGATGCTGCTCGCGCGTTTCTTCGTGATGCGCTCGACCAACCTGGTAGTCGACGTCGAAGCGAAATGGATCATCATCTCGCTGGTCGTCGGATTGATCGGCGGTTCGATCGGCGCGCTCTATCCCGCGTTGCGGGCCGCGCGCCAGGACGCGGTGGACGCCTTGAGCTACGAATAAACACCGCAGCATAAACACAAAAAAAGAGGCGGCCCTCGCCGCCTCTTCCCATTTTTCCATTACAGTTCGGGTGATTATGGCTGCGTCAATCGCGCCCGCATCGCCGCCATCGCCAGATCGCGTGCCCGCGGAACGATCTCGATCGCCTTGGCGACTTGCGGATCGTCTTTCATGAGTACCTGAACTGCAGCCACGGTCCCGAATGCGGCCGTCGATAATTGATAGCGCAACTGCTGTTCGATGTATGACCGGCTGCGGTCGAGCTGCGGCGTAAACACCTTCCAGTTCTGGTCCTTCGCCACAAAGTCCTTGAACGCGTTGAAGACCATATCGTTCATGGGGAAGTCCGTGCCGACAACATCGTGGTCATATTCGATCGGGCGATCGACTTTGTAGCGTTCGAGTCCCGCGATGCGTCCGTACGCCATTTCTCTGGCGAAGAAGAAAATCGGATCACGCATGCGGAACTGCGCGTTCGTAATGGTGCCCGGTTTGACGGCCTCGTCAGGCATGATGCCGCCGCCGCCGTATACCGCTCGACCCGTGTCGGTGTGCGCGGCTGGACCGGCGGGTTTACCTGAATCCGCTTCGCGCAGCGTGCCGCCATGAGAGATGTAGTTGTACCAACCGCCTTCCGAATAATCACGCTGAATCAGACGGCCCGACGGTGTGTAGTACTTGGCTGACGTCAGCGTCAGGCCCGCGCCTTCCGGCAGGTTGATGATGCTCTGCACCAGGCCTTTGCCAAAGCTGGTCTGGCCCACGATCAAAGCGCGATCGTGATCCTGCATGGCGCCGGCGACAATCTCGGAAGCGGATGCCGTGAACTCATTGACCAGGATGACCAGCGGCGTGCGATCAGGGTCCGGATTATTGGACTTGTAAACTCGATCACTCTGGCCGCTGCGCCCTCTCTGCGTGAGAATCAACTGGCCCTGCGGCAGAAACGTGCCGGCCACCGCGATAGCTGAATCAAGAAACCCGCCCGGGTTGTTGCGCAGATCCAGCACCAGCGAATTCAAACCGCGCTTGTGCAGGTTCTCGAGCGCATCCTGCAATCCTTCAGCGGTGTCGTAATTGAAACCGCGGGTCATGTCGACGTAGCCGACGCCGGGACGAATGAAATAATAGTCGGGCACCGAAGGTTGCGGCACCGAAGCGCGCACGATCTCGACGGTTTCGACGTTGCCGGTACCGGCGCGCGTCACGGTCACTTTAACGTGGCTGTCGCGCGGGCCGCGGATCTTGTCACGCACGTCTGCCGAAGGCTTGCCGCGCATCGCGATGCCGTCGACCGCGTCGATGCGATCGCCATAACGCAAACCGCCGCGCGAGGCCGGCGAATTAGCAAACGTCGCCGTGATGTAGGTTTCCTGCTGTTCGCCGATTGAAAAGTTCTGGATGGTCGCGCCGATGCCGAAGTATTCGCTGCGCTGGTCGGTTTTCAGTTCCTCGAATTCTTCCCGATCGAAATAACTCGAGTGCGGGTCGAGCGTGCGCAACATGCCGGTAATCGACGACTTGGTGACGGTGTTGTAATCCATCTTGTTGCCGTCGATGTAATTTTCACGAATCACGCCGAGCGCTTCTTTGAAATCCTGGTCAATCGTGAGAATTGTCGTCCCCGAAGATCGGGGGCCATTGCGCCGGGCCGGCTCAGTTCTTCCGGTGACTCGAGTCGAGCCCTGGCTCGGCTGTTGAGCGAAAACGAAAATGGGAAGAGCCAGCGAAAGTGTGATGAGCGCTACCAGCGCCAAAGAGAATTTGTGCTTCACTTAGAACCTCACTGAAACAGGACTTCAAAACCCGGGGGACCTTTGCTCGTCACGGCGACGGATACGTCGTTTTGCAATCTTAACGGATGCGGCGGAGATGGACAAGGTTGTCGGGGTCAGAACCAGGGGACGATTGCCACGGCTCATTTAACATTTGGGATTCAAGATTCAAGATGCGAGATTCAAGATTTGAGATTTGAGATTTGATATTTGGGATTTGGGATTTTGCCAGGACGGTGTCCAAGGCAAGATGATTGGGGTTCTCATTCAACGCTCCATTTCAACAGCTCATTCCGACGACGATTCCGACGACCATTCCACGGCCCATTTCACTGGCGTCAAACGGCGTGCGCCAGCGCCGTGCGCATCGCTTTGGCTGTCTGCCAACGGTGGGCCGGGTCGCGCACCAGCGCGCGTTCGATTATCTCCGCGATTTGAGCCGGGATTTCCGGAGCACGGCTGCGGAGCGGAATCAGCTGACCTTCGAAGATCGCCCGCACCGTTCCGGCGATGTCGCCGCTGGGTCCGAGGTCGAGCGCAATGTCGCCGGCGAGCAGACTATAGGCCGTCATCCCTATCGCATAAATATCGGCGGTCGGTTTGACGTTGCGAAAATCACGAATCTGTTCCGGCGGCATGTAGGCAAACGTGCCGGCCATATCCCCGGCCATCGTGATGCCACTCATGCCCGTGGCAGTGAAGCTTCGGGCCAGACCGAAATCAGTCAGCTTGGCCGTCAGGTTTGGCGTCGCGCCCGAAACCAGAATGTTCGATTCTTTGATGTCGCGATGGATGTAGCCACGCTCGTGCGCGTAGGCCAAAGCGTCGAGTGACTGGGAGATGATCTGAATTGCATCGCGGAACGGCAGCCGTCCACCCTGGGCGTCGGCCAATTTGGCGGCATCCGATCCTTCGACAAATTCAGTAACCAGGTAAACCGCGCCGTTGTGCGTGCCGCTCTTAACGAAGCGAACAATGTTCGGATGATCCAATGCGGCCGCGACGTCGATCTCACGCATGAACCGCTTCAGCGATTTGTCGGCGACGGCCACCTCAGGCAACAGCGTCTTGATCGCAACTGACTGGCCGTTCGATTCATCTCGCGCCAGCATCACGCAGCCCATTCCGCCACGCCCCAGCAGCTTGATCATCTCGTAACCGGGCACGGGTTGCGGGCGTTGCTTGAGTTCTTCGCGACATTCTTCACAAATGAACGTGAGCTTTTCTTCGGGCGAGGCCTCGGCCCGCTCGCGACGGCCGCAATTCACACATTCGACGGTGACCATGACCGAGCCCGCGAGTGTCGGCGTCTCGGCTAAGTCTGTTTCCGTAGTATCGGCGGCGACCTCAACTTCCAGAACGGTCTGCCCGCCCTGAATGCGATCGCCGTTGCGCAGGAAGACTTCCGCCACCTTCTGTCCGTTGACGAAGGTACCGTTGGTCGAGCCCAGGTCGCGCAGGAAACAACGCGGCGGAGCAATTTCAAGCAGACAATGATGACGTGAGAAGAACCGATCGTCAGGCAGATAGAGATGCGCGTTTTCGCTGCGGCCGATGAGAAAAGTATCGTGATGATCGAAAGTAAATTCGCGGCCGCGGTAAGGGCCCTCCAGGACTCTTAGGGTAACTCGCATCAGGCAACATCACTTGTTGACTTCCAAATCATCGAAGGCCACTTCGCCTTTGTCGCTCGTGTAGAACCCGACACGCCCGCGCTTGTAACCAGCTTCATCGACGACTGAGGTAACGAAATTTCCGTTGATGTAGTAGTCCATCTTCTTGTCGCGAATGCGCACCTCGATCTGATTCGGCGTAGTGCCCGTGCGAATTGTGCTGCTGGAAGTCCAGTCAACGACCTTCGATTCAACGCCCGCGCGATGCAGCACAATCTTGTACTTCGGACTCGGCCCGTTGTAGATCAGGAACGAGTAATCTTCGAGGTTGTTGTTCTTCATCTCGCCATGCACTACCAGGCCATAACCGGTTTCCGGAACGTCACCGTCGACACTCTTCAACTGGACCCGGACCGTCGAGTTTTCGTCGCGGTACTCCGACTTGTCGGGCGAATACATCACGATATATCGCCCGGCGGTCGCGTGCATGTGGTACTCGTCGTTGTCATACCAGGTGCGGCCCGAAGCCATCGTCCCGGTCCACCACGTCTCGTCCGAGAAATCGTCCGTGAATGAAGTCAACGACGAGCGCGTATTCGCGTTGTCGTTCGCATTGAGGTTGTCATTCGTGCTGCGGTTGCTGTTCGTATTCCGGTTCGTGTTGCGATTGATATTGGTGTTGGCGTTGGCGAGCCGGTTGCCGTTATTCGCGTTCGTAATTTTCGTGATCGCAAAAATCAGAATGACCAAGCCAATCACGATGAAGATGAGCACCACGCCGATCCCCAACAGCCACGGCCAGACGCTCCGCTTCTGTGGGGCAGGCGGCATCGGCGACCATGCGGGCTGCGGCGGCGGCGGTGGTGGCGGCGGCGCGGATTGACCCGAATATGCAATCGTCGGGGGCGGCGTAGTTTCGCGACTCTGCGGATATTGCACCGTCGCGCTGGGATCGAAAGACGACGGCGCCGTCGCACTCACCAGCGGCGAGCCGTCGTCAAGACAGAAACTGAGCGCATCATCAGAATAGGTTCGATTGCATTGGGGACATCGCTTCATAGGGCCTCGTAACGGTTTGAGAAACGCGAATTAGCTCGCGCTTGAAATCGCGCGTCAGTCTATACGAGATAGATTGATGGCTCAAGCAGGATTAATCGGGAGTGATCGATCACCAGTCAGTACCACCTGTGTCAGCGGTGGGTGATCGTTGATTCCGACGGACGCTGCCAGGATTACCCAACCCTAACGCAGTGGTACTGATTGCCTACTTCAGCGTACATCCGCAGCGCCCACAGAATTTCGTGCCGGAAGCATAAGTCGCCGCGCACTTTGGGCAGACCACCTCGACAGGTCTCGGTGGGTTCCACGCGATTGCCGAGCCCCCCATCGAAGCGCCGCATCTGCCGCAGAATTTCGTGCCCGCGGGTTGGTCGGTGCCGCAGCGCGTGCAGCGCGTCCCTGCCGCAGATTGATTGAGACTGGGATAAGACGGCGGTGCAACTGGCGGTCGTGGTTGGATTGAAGCCTCGGCCGTGACGACATCAAAGTTGGTGTTGCCGCAACGTCCGCAAAACTTTGTCCCGGCCGCGAACCGCGCGCTGCAACGGGTACAGGCAATCACCACCGGCACACTCATCTGCACACCCGACACGCTGCCGAGACTGCCGCCCTGCGATGGTGACAAACCACTCGAGGGCGCCGACTTGAATTGGGCCTGGATGATTTGTTCGTCCGAATCGGGACGAATCTCGATGATGCGCTCGTCGTCCCGGTCACCCGCGTGGGCCACGCGCAGCACATGTTTTCCCGGAGGAATTGATTTCAAAATGACGCGGCCTGATCGACCGATGCTACCCTGGCGCTCGTCGTCGACGTAAACCTCTGCCCCCGCCGGCGCCATGATCACGACCCGCGATTCGCCTTTATCGGGCGTCACTGACATCCCACTGAACGCCTTGTGGAAATCTGCGAACCATTCGCCGACCGTTGCCGGTCGGTTCTCAGGTTCGCGCGTCAAAGCGCGCATCACTGAGGCCTCGATCACCGGCGGCACATCCGAGCGCAGCGTGCTCAAAGGCGCAGCGTCCTGCGTCAGCTTCGCAGCAAAGATTTGCATGATCTCACCCGTGAACGGCGGCCGGCCGCCCAGCATGTGATACGCAATTGCCCCCAACGCATAGACGTCGGCGCGGGCGTCCAGCGCCGCGCCCGCCTGCATCTGTTCCGGCGCCATGTATTCAGGCGTGCCGAGAATGCCACGCGAGGCCGGACCGCTGCCCGAAGTAATTCCGGCGAGACTCTGGCTGATAATCTTCGCCAGACCGAAGTCGCCGACTTTTACGATATCGTCGCCGACAATCGCACTCTCTTTCTTCTTGCGCTGCACAATGAAGACGTTTGCCGGTTTCAAATCGCGATGCAGGATGCCTTCGTCATGCGCAGCCTCGACCCCGGCGCTGATCTGCTTGAGCATCCCATGCGCGCGCTGGACCGAGATGGTCCCTTCCCTGCGCAGCAATTGATACAGCGACTCGCCTTCGACATATTCCATGACGAGAAAAAAGACGCCTTCCTCGCTCTTGCCGAAGTCGGTCACGTCGATGACGTTGGGGTGCTGCACAGAGGCAGCCGTGCGGGCTTCGCGTTCGAACCGCGCGATGGCTTCGCCTTCCTGCAGGTCCTCGTCCGAGAGCACGTCGGGCCGAATCGTCTTAACTGCCACGCGGCGGGTTATGAGATTCTCGTCGCGCGCGAGATAGACCTGGCCCATCGCGCCGCGGCCCAGACGATTCGTTAGTCGGTATCGCGAATTGAGGAGCGTCGTCCCCGGCAGCGTCGTCTTGGTTTTCGTGCTGTCGTCCGGGCAGACTTCGGCGTCGTCTTCAAAACATCGTTCACATCGGGGACATTCGCGCATGAATTGACTTCAGCTAATCGAGCGCCAGAATAAGGCGTGCACGCCAACCGGTCAATCACAGCCAAAACTATCGGCAGCGGCAACCCGCAAAATCCCCCCTGGAATGAAGCCACAACTGGTGAAGCAGATTGAAGCACCTTTCCGGATGGAAAAAGCTTGTAAGTTCGAGGGAGGGTAAGTGTACAATGCGTCGCGCGACATTGAACTTCCACCCGATTGAAGGGAGCACGCTATGTCCAACGGCACAACCTCGCCACTTTATCCCGCCGACAATCCTGGAGTAACAGCGCATCTGAACGTCATTCAAGGTATCATCACGCGTCTTGCAAATAACAGCGCGTCATGTAAGACGTGGTGTCTCACGCTCGTAGGCGCCCTGGTAAGTTTGGCTGGAGCCACTCATGTGCCCGGCATCATCACGTTTACACTGGTGCCCATCTCGATCTTCGGCTTTTTAGACACGATGTATCTCGCGCAGGAAGCAGCATATCGAGAGCTCTATAATTCCATCATCGGCAAGATTCATGCGGACACCTATTCGCGGGCTGACAC
>DATANL010000538.1:0-4797 GCA_036266295.1 Pyrinomonadaceae bacterium
CCTGCGCGCCATCGATCGAAATCTGCCACACGTTCGCCACCGCTCCGGCATCGGCGCAGTAAAGCAGACGCGACCCGTCCGGCGACCATTGAAAGTCCTGTGTCTGCATGCGGTTGTAAGGCAGTTGCGAATAGCCGCCGAAAATCACACCGCCGTGGGTTATCTGCCTCGCGTCGCCACCGCTCGCATGAACGACCCAAAGATCCATCGCGTTGTTTGCATTGCGCAGAAAAACGACCAGCTTGCCGTCAGGCGACCACTGCGGCAAAAAGCCATCGGCCGCCAGTTGCGTATCCGCTCCGCCGGCCGCCATTGATTTCGTCATCAGCACCGAGTTGAAGACGGTGGCTCCCGTTAACGCGCGGTTGGATTGATACGCGATCGTCTTGTCATCCGGAGCTGCATCAAGCCACAGCTCGATGCCGCTGTCTGAAGTCAATTGCGTCTCTTTGCCGCGGTCCAACCTCAGGCTCCAGAGATCTGATTCATCACGGTCGGTGGAATAGAGCACCTTCGCGCCATCTGCCGAAACATCCAGTACGTTGGTGTTGCTGTCATTGACTGTCAACTGCTGCGGCGCGCCGCCGTCTGCCCGCACGACGCAAATCTGCCGGACGCCGTTGCGCTTCGAACTGTATACAATTCGTTTGCCATCCGGAGTCCACACCAGATTGCTGTCCTGCTCTTTGTCATTGGTAATGCGAACCGGCGCCCCGCCGGCGGCCGTGCCAATCCAGATGTCGCTTTGACCATCGATTAGATCAGTAAAGGCAATGCGATCTTCGTTGGGAGAAATTGCAAAATCGCGACTGCGCCCGCCCGACTCGAGGTTGATTGCGACTGAAACTTCCTGCGTCGCGACATTCAAGGCGTAGAGTTTATCGTTTCGCACGAAATAGATTTTTCCGGTGCGCGTCCAGGCCACCAGTTCGCGCGTGTAAGTCTCGAGCGATTTCAATTGAGTCGACGAGCCACCGAAAGCCGGCATGGTCCAGATGCCGTATTGCGATTCCCGTTTGGCGATGAAAGCGATCTGCAGCCCATCCGGCGACCAGATGGGACTGGAGGCCGAAGGCAATTCGGCCTGATTTGAAAACGCGTCTCCACCGCCGAGTTGCTTCAGCCAGATCGCACTGCCGTTTCCCTTGGGCGAAGCGTAAGCAATGAATTTCGCGTCCGGCGAAAACCGCGCGTGACGAGCGCCCGTTTCGCCCAGATCGTTCTTGCGTCCCAGCAACTGGTTGACCGACACAGGGCCGATGTGATTCGGGTTGGTGTCGCGATGCCGCCACCAATACCAACCCACGCCCGCGAAAGCTGCGACCAGCACCGCTGCGGCGCCTAACTGAGCAGTGCGATTGAGCCCGAATTGCTTGGTCACCAGCGAGCTCTGATTAGTTAACGGAGGCGGCGCGGTCGACAGGGCCGGGCGCGTCAGGCCACTCGCGTACGAAGCAGTGCCTGAACGTTGGAGCGCCGCGCTCACATCCAATTCACGTCGCAGGCTCTTCAAATCGAGGAGCATGTCCTTGACCGTCTGGTACCGTTCGTCGCGTTTCTTCTGCAGGGCCTTTCTAACGATACGCTCGATTTCCGGAGGAACGTCGGGCATGTATTCGGCCAACGGCGGCGGTTCGGCGGTGAGAATCAAGGCGCTGGTGTCGCTCGGGGTCTCGCCTTTGAACGGCGGGCGTCCGGTAATCATCTCGTAGAGCACGACGCCGAGGCTCCAGACGTCGGTGCGAGTGTCGACGTCCAAAGCTCGCGCTTGCTCCGGTGAAAGGTATGCCGTGGTGCCCACCACCGCGCCCGGTTCGGTGTGAACAAACGCCTGGGTCGCGGCATCGCGATCGACTTCATCTTTCCGCCAGCGCTCAGTCAGTTTTGCGAGTCCAAAGTCCAGCACCTTCACGATGCCGTCCTCTCTGAGCATCATGTTTTCCGGCTTGATGTCGCGATGAATAATTCCGGCGGCATGCGCCGTCGCCAGCGCCGATGCGACTTGCACGGAAATATCGATGGCTTCGAGCAGCGTCATCGGCTTGCGCAGGTGATGGCGCAGGTTTTCGCCCTCGATGAATTCCGTCACCATGAAATGGGCGCCTGGTTCCGTCCCGATTTCATGGATGGTAATGATGTTGGGATGATTGAGGGCAGAGGCAGCTTTCGCTTCCTGGACGAACCGCTGCATGCGATTACGATCGGAAGCGACGCTTTCGGGCAGGACCTTTAGGGCAACCTTGCGATCGAGCGTAGAGTCGTGGGCCAGGTAAACTTCGCCCATGCCGCCGGCCCCAAGGGGCGAAACGATTTCATAACGTCCGAGTTTTGCGCCGGGGGACAGAGCGGCCATTTTCGGATCAAGTCTGCGTTGGCTTTTTCTGAACAACCGTCCGTCGGGTGAACGTTCGTCAGGATTTTTCAAGACACGAGCGTGCCGATTCTATCTGACATTGAGCGCCGGAAGCCAGAATTTTAGGCGGATCTGAGGAAGGTCACCAGCTGTTTACCGGACGACTTTGAGCAAATCACGCGGAGGACGAGTCCGCCCGGCAAACGTGCTGGTTGTTTTGGCAGGGCGGATTATTCTCCGCGAACGGCATCATCTGAATTGTCGGCGGTAAGGTGAAAGGTGGTTTTGGCCTCGGCGGGCGTAACGATTGGGTGAAACGTCTTGCCATAGTTCGCGACAATTTTCTTCACGTAATTCTGAGTCTCCTGATAGGGCGGAATCCCTTTGTACTTATCGACCGCGCCTTCGCCCGCATTGTAGGCGGCCAGCGTCAGCGATACGTCACCATTGAACCTTTTCAGCAGCCACTTGAGGTACTTCGTTCCCGCTTCAACGTTGCACTGCTCATCTTTCAGATCGGTACAGTGAAAGCGCTTGCCGGTATCGGGCATCAACTGCATGAGACCTTTGGCGCCCACGCCAGAAGTCGCGTCGGGCTTGTATCTTGATTCCTGCTGAATGACGGCGTGAATCAAACGCGGATCGACACCGGCACGTTCGCCTGCATGAAAGATGATCAAATCGAGGTCGCAATCCCCCGACTGCGGAATGTCGAGCGGAATGAATTCGCTGGCGGGTGCTGACTTGGCATCGACCGTCGGAGCGAACGCCGGACTGAAATAGAAGCCAGTTAAGTTAGTGATCAGGAAAAGGAAGAAAACTGCGGCCGGGGCAAACTTTACGGTGCGTAAGTGAGGGAAACGGGCAAAATTCATTTCGGTATTCTCCATGTGAGCGATGGCGCCGGAAAACCATCTGAGTTAACGCCTAGCTGCGCATGGCTAAACCGATTTACAAAGAACTTGTAAAGGACTTGCAATCGAGGAGCCGAGAGTGAGATGGATCACTTCTATGAAGAGTTGCTCATTTCTGTGTCGATTGTGCGGCGTCAATGTGACGTACGGAAGTGTTTCGGTCAAAGGTGAAACGGGATGGGACAGAATCAATCAAGTTACAACCGTGACACGAAAGGTGTACGCACGTGGCGGCGGAAGACATTGGTGGGAACGTCGCGATTCGGTGAACCGTAACGGCAGTCACCGGTAAGACAGCTTCGGTTTCGATGCGCGCATTTTAATCCGGGAAGCAATCACGAGACTTGAGAATACGGGTTAGTCTGCCTGCCAATTTATTCGTCTATTAAACATGACGCGGCGTCTAACTAATCGGAACAAGGGTTCGCTCGAAAGAACGTGAAGTCAACACAGCCCGTTTCAGATCATCGTTTATCTCCTCTGCCTCTTCGGGTGCGGACCTTGGTTTTCCAACCAAGGTGTAATTAAAAAAACTCAGGAGGGACCGAAATGAGACGAAGAATTTTTCAGATTGCTTTGTTGACAACTTCATTGGTGGCGATGGCGGCGGCTGTATCCGCGCAGCGAATTAATCGAGGTGAGCGGCGTGAATTGCGCGCTGACCGTCATGAAGTCAGGGCAGACACGCGCGAAGTTCGCGGTGACCGGCGCGAGATTCGGCAGGACGTCAACGAGCGCAACGCCGACGTGCGCGAGCTGCGGCAGGATCGACGCGACGGCGCCTCGCCGGAAGAGCTCAGGGCTGACCGGCATGAAATTAATGCCGACACGGGAGAGATTCGCGGCGATCAGCGCGAGCTGCGCGGGGACTTGAAAGATCGACGCGGAGACGTGCGTGATTTCCGTCGGGATCGACGGGACGCGCGGAGAAACTAGTTCTTCTCCGAGAGCGGACTACAAAGATCAGCGTGGCTTAAGTTTTCCCGGATGGGCTGATTCCGGACAACCTGCTTGGTCGCGCTGTTTGGGGACGAGCGTTGAGGCACGCTCGTCCCCGTTTTTGTGTCAGAACCCGGGGCGGTAGCGATGGGATCAAGGTCGTCAACATGGAATATGAGCGTGTGTTGTCGTCAAAGTCACACTTGATCCGGTCGCTACCGCTCCCGGTTCTGACACCGCGCAAGCTGACAGCGTGCCTTACATTCGCTAAACTCAATTCATCTGACGGAGGTGAACGAGGTGGCCGTGGTCATCTATACCAAACCAGGTTGTCCGTACTGCCAGCAAGCGCGCGAGTACTACAATTCGAAGGGCATTACCTTCGTTGATCGCGACGCGCAGACGAACAAGGAATTTCGCGCCGAGATGCTCAAGTTCTCAGGTGGCGACCCGACCGTGCCGTGTATCGTCAAAGACGGAAAGTACGTGCAATCGGGATGGGGCGATCCGCTCCGTGGTTGAACGGTCCACGATTGACGAGCGGTTCGCTCGTCACAATCAGACCCAATAATTTGGAGTGCGCCGGCAAAG
>DATANL010000539.1:0-3584 GCA_036266295.1 Pyrinomonadaceae bacterium
GGCAAGCGTTCCATGACGCGCTGACCGGGCTGGCGAACCGGGCACTGTTCCGCGACCGCGTCCAGCATGCGCTGGCCGGCGCGGGCCGGCACGTCACCGGGGTGGCCGTTCTCTTCCTCGACCTCGACGGCTTCAAAGGCATTAACGACACCCTGGGCCATCTGGCCGGAGATCAATTGCTTGTCGAGTTTACTCAGCGGCTAATTGAAAACGTGCGGCCGGGTGATACCTTTGCGCGCATGGGTGGTGATGAGTTCAGCATCCTGCTCGACGATCTGAACGATCTCAACGACGCGATCATTGCGGTGAAACGTTTGCAGCGTAACCTGCAAGCACCTTTTCAACTCTCAGGACGCGAGCTGTTCGTGACTTCCAGCATCGGCGTGGCCTTGAGTACTCCGGAGTATGTCGATCCCGAAGAAATTCTGCGTCATGCAGATGCGGCAATGTATCGCGCCAAGAAACTCGGAAAGGGTCGTTACGAAGTCTTCGATCGCACGACCAGCAAGCGGCTCGAGCGCCAGTCGCAGATTGAAACAGATTTGAGTCGCGCAGTTGAACGGGCCGAACTCTTCCTCGAATATCAACCGATCGTCGCGCTGGAAACAGGCAGGATTGCCGGTTTCGAGGCGCTCTTGCGCTGGCAGCATCCCACCCTGGGAATGATTGCGCCGCCTGACTTCATCACCGTCGCAGAGGCGACCGGGGCCATCGTGCCGATTGGCGAATGGGTCCTGGAAGAAAGCTGCCGGCAAACACGCGAATGGCAGAAGAGCTGTCCGCAGAATCCTCCGCTGTACATCAGCGTCAATCTTTCCGTGAAGCAATTCACGCAACCGAATCTGGTGGAACAAGTCGCGATCGCATTACACAATGCGGGCCTCGATCCGTCGGGTCTGAAACTGGAAATTACCGAGAGCATGTTGATGAGCGCCGACTCGGCGATTCGCATGCTTAGCCAGCTGAATGCCCTGGGCGTCGGTATCAGCATCGACGATTTTGGCACGGGTTATTCGTCTCTCAGTTACCTGCACCGGTTGCCAATCGGCAATCTGAAGATCGATCGTTCCTTCGTAATCTCAATGAGTGCCAACCGCGAGAGCTTTGAAATCGTGCGGACAATCATAACCCTGGCGCAGAGCCTGAATCTCACGATTGTGGCTGAAGGTATCGAAACCAACGAGCAGTTGCAGATGCTTCGGGACTTGAATTGCCAGTACGGACAGGGCCACTTCTTTTCGAAAGCGCTAAAGGTCGAATGGGCCGCGAGTCTGCTGTTCGCCAATTCGAACATAGCCTTCGAGACGCAGCGAACCCACCCCCCAGTGCCTCTGCCGGTAGCTGCTGCCCGCGCCATCCAACCACCCTCTCCGCGCGCGTAGCCGACTCAGAAAGTCGTTTGGCCGCCGCGCGTTTAATCAATCACCCGAATTCTGACTTCGGCGCCTGACGTGCGAATCTCCGGAACGTACATGGCTTGGCCCAACACCGGCAACGCATGGAAAGCGCCGGGATTTTCTGCGCGCAATTCATAACTGATTTGCCAGACGCCTTCCGGCAAATGGTCGATGAAGAGAGCCACCTTGCGATCGCGCAGCTCCTGATACACCCAACGCGTTTGACCTGTGAAGTCGGTATTCGACGTGAAGTTCATCAACGTCGAGTTCTTAGTCTTCAAGGCGCCTGACTTAAGTTGGCGCGCGTCGAGCTGCTCGCCACTGCGAAGCTGCACCGCCTCGAGGCCGGCAGGCTTTAGGTCTTCGAATAACAGATAGTCGTAATTGTTTTTTGCTTCGACGGTGATCACAGCTTCCACGCGTTCGCCACTCTGCACCGTCTCGCCATCGTTCAAGGGCACGCGTTCGGAAACAAAGCCTTTCAGCAGCGTGGGATGATTCACGAGTTTGAAGTATTGACGCCGGACGAAGATTTCATTTCCCGCGGGCGTGAGCGGTTCTTCCAGGCTAAAGAATTTTGCCTGGGCCGAAAAATAAAGCGGGCCGCTGCCGTTCGTGCGCCTGATGGCGATCTCATTCGCGCCATCGCGCAGCACGTCACGCGAAATCTCGAATAGACCGGGGGCGCTGAGAGCATCGTTGGCCGTGAGGGTTTTCGTCGCCACCGGGTTTCCGTTGACCAATAATTCATAACTCATCTGCGACGCAGCTTCTCTGCTCGTGCGCAAATAATCGTCCAGCGTCATCACGACGATCGCAGTGTCGCGAGTATTGTTCCATTGTGCGCCGCGGCGATTTTTGATCAGCCAGTTCGTCACCGGCTCGATCAGTTTGTTCTGCGGATCGATTGCCAGCAGCGCTCGCAGCGCGAACGAGGTGGCTTCGACGCCGCCGTCGGACCAGCGCCAGTACACGCCGTCTTCGCCCCAATGCGCAGTGCCAATCACCGAAGGATCTGACGGTTGACCACCACTCTGCACAATTGAAGTATCGGGCTTCGTATCGATCTTCACTCCGTTCTCAAGATTAGTTATCAAGGTCTTCGCCGGATCCTGATAACCGTAGTAGTGGGCCGATAGGGCCAACAAAGACCGCGTGTAAGCATTCAATTTGTCGCGGTTGGTGAAAAGATTGTTGAATGCCGCGCCCTGAAATTGACTGATGGGAACCGTGCGCAGACTTTCCGGTACTGACAACGATTGGTACATAGCCAGCGCGTGCAGCATCCAGGCTTGCTCGTCATAATTGTTCTCTTCCTCGACGAGTTCCTTGTCGAGATAACCCGCGGCTCGCGCGAGCGCGTCAGCCTTAATCGAAACTCCCGCCTGCCTCGCCATCGTCATCCCCCAGACAACATAAGCCGTCATGAAATGATCGCTGTCGCCGTCTTTCCACCAGCCCCAACCGCCGTCAGCGTGTTGGAAGTTGTAAAGCCGTTCGAGGCTCTGCCTGGTGATCTCATCGAGTTCTTTGAGATCGTGCTTGCCGGTCGGATGAGTAGCCGCAGCCGTTGATTGCTCGATGCCGCCAAAGATCCTTTGCACCGCAGTTTCGGGTTTGAGGCCCAGATCGCGCAGCGTCTTCATCGTAATCACGGCCGGCAAAAAACGGCTCATCGTCTGTTCCGTGCAACCGTACGGATAATCGATCAGGTACGGCAGCGCGTCGAGCATAGTCGTGGCCATGCTCGGCGAAATCTGGACCGTCAACTTCGTCGAGTCGGCGCGCCGTTCTTTGGGAATGTCGAGTTTGACCGCGACGCTGTCGCCCCGCATCTTGCCGGAGCGCGACACAAATTTCTCGATGCCGTGCTCGTAGATCATGAAGCTCTTTTCCATCGCGTCGGCATATTTCTCACCGCGCGCTTCAACCCTCAGCTTTGCTTCGCTGGCGTGCGTGACGTTAACCAGCCAATCGACGCGCGTTTCGCTGTTGGCCTTTACCTCGACTGGCCCAGCCTGACCGGTCACGGGTTTGCCGTCGACGATTAGACCCGACACCGTTAAGCCTTCGGCGTCGAGTTTCGGCGCTACGCGCATCGCCTGGTCGGTATTGTTATTGATAACACCTGAGATGGTGACCTGATCGCCGACGACAAAGAATCGCGGCGCTTCGAGTCGCACAATC
>DATANL010000540.1:0-16309 GCA_036266295.1 Pyrinomonadaceae bacterium
CTACCGCAGCGGCAGCTTCCTCGACGTCGGAACCGGCACCGGAATCCTCGCGATCGCCGCCGCCAAGCTGAAACCCGACCGTCAGGGAGGGTGCCCTGCGATCACAGCCTGCGACACAGACGCGGACGCAATCGTAATCGCCAAAGAAAACGCTGAGCTAAACGAAGTCGCAGACCGAATAAATTTCCGCGTCGGCACCGTTGACGACGAAACGGAATCAGCCAATATCGTATGCGCAAATCTAACCGCGCCTGTAATCGTCGAGTTGCTGCCGGCGCTCATCGGCGCGACCTGTGGACGTTTGATCCTTTCAGGAATACTCGATTCACAAATTGAAATGGTGAAAGCGCGTCTGCTTGAATTCGGCGTGGTCGATTTCGAAATTGATCAGGACGGCGAGTGGGTCTCAGTCACAATCTAGACGAATTGTTTAGAGTCGGCACTCGTGCCGACCGGTGGGACAAGTCCCACCTCTAAACGCTAAAGAAACTTGGAAATGACGCGTCGCAGATTCTATGCACCACCGGAGGCTTTTGATAACGATCAGAGCTCAGTTGCGCTGAGCGCGTACGAAACCCAGCATCTGCGTAACGTGCTGCGCCTAAAAGTTGGCGATGAAGCGTACGTCTTCGACGGAACGGGTCATGAATATCGCGGCGTGATTGCGGCGATTTCCCGCGACCGCACCGACATTCGAATCGCCCAGGAAGTAACCACCTCAGCCGCTGAATCGGCTCTAAACCTCACGATGGCGGTCGCGTTATTGAAGGGCGAAAAGTTCGATTTGGTGGTGCAGAAACTAACTGAGCTGGGCGTCACTTCAGTCATTCCGATCTTAACCTCACGCGCCGATGTGCGGCTTCGAAATCCATCAGACGCCGATCATAAATTAGTCCGCTGGCGGCGCATCGTCATGGAAGCCACCAAGCAATGCGGCCGCGCGCGTTTGATGACCATCGAGTCGCCAATCGCGCTTGACCCATTCGTCAGCCGCGCCCAAGACGACGGCGCACTCCGATTGATGTTTGCCGAACGCGACGGCGAGTCGCTGAGCGACATCGTGTCCCGCCAACGCGCGCCCGAGAACATTACCGCGCTGATCGGCTCGGAGGGTGGTTGGACTGACGATGAGATTAATCAGGCACGAGGCGCCGGTTGGCAGATCGTAACGTTGCCTGGTCGCATCATGCGGGCTGAAACGGCGGCGATTGGCTGCGCGGCCCTGCTTCAGCATCGCTTTGGCGATTTGAACTAATCGGAATGACGGACGACGAGCGCGACGCGATCGCCCCTGGGCGAGACGGCGATTCGCGAGATTCCCTGCAAGCCGGCCACCGCGAAATCATCAGCCTGCGTCCACTTTTGGCCGCTGAGCGGAGTGACCGTAAACAACTTCGAGTCTTTGCCCATCAGCAATTGCCCGTCCGGCAACCAGGCGTAGTCTTCCGATCCTTTCAACGTTTCGAACAACGATGCGTTCGTGTGCGTTCGCAGATCGAAAGCTTTGATTTCCCAATGGTCATTCGCAACCTTGTGCACAAAGCTGAACTGGTTTCGATTCGGAATGCGTCGTAATACCCGTCCGGGATTTTCGGTTACGAATTCCGATTTGCCCGTCTGCGTATCATAGATTTCGAGATAATTTGGTTTACCCGAACTGCCGACGATGAAGAGCGCGAGTGTGTGATCGTCGATCCAGAGGTGATAACCCACGCCCTTAACGTCTGCGACGACTAACGAAGGTGCGCCACCCGCGAGTGGAAACTTCCAGAGCCTTTGCGTCTTCCCGTCCGATTCGACACGCACGACCGAGATGTTTTTTCGATCCGGCATCAACGTTGGTGAATATTCGCTCTCGGGCGTGTTGGTGATCTGTTTGGTCTGGCCAGTGCGAATGTCGTAAGCGTAGATGTCGGTCTGCTTGTTTCGGTTTGAGGTGTACAGAATCGTCTGGCCGTCGGGCATGAAGTACGGTTGGTTGTTGTAACCGACAAAGTCATTGATCTTCTTTGGCTCGCCGAACCTCAGAATGTCCGTACGGTTTTTGAAGTCGTGACTCTTCTTGATGTCGACGATGTAAATGTCACTCGCCGGTGGAGTTGCAGGGGTCGGGCTGGGCGATGGTGTCTGGGCGCGGGCGACTAAAGCGGCGAGGCACATTGCGGTCGACAGACAACTTATCCTCAACCAATTCTGATTCATCGATCTGCTCATAGGCCGTTCGTATAACACGCGCCTAAATCGACATCAAGCTCCGGCTTTCGCCGGTGATTTGGCCCACCTTGCGCTGCGCCGTTCTCTGTGTGATTATTAGTTCAATGAATGCCATCATCAAAGCCAAATATCTGAGGAGTCGATAAAGAGTGAAAGCGGAGTTAGCGCAGTTAATCGCTTTGCAGCATGCCGATAACAATATAAGAACGCTACAGGCAGAAATCGAAAGCATCCCCCAGAGGCGCGCGGAGATCGAAAAAGAGTTCGATCAGCGCGCTTTTGAAATTCGGGCGATGGAAGAAAAGCGGGACGCGGCATTTCATCAACGAGCCAGCCTGGAAAAAGAAATCTTCGAACAGAAGCAGCGGGCCGATCGCGCCGATCGAAATCTGATGGCCGCCAAAAAGCCCGACGAGTACACGGCCGCGATTCGCGAAGCGGACGCAGCGCGCAAACAAATCTCTGCGCTGGAGACGCAAGTGCTCGAGCAGATGGAAGTTTTCGAAAGCGCCGAGAAAGAATTAGCTGAACGCGCGCCCGAAGTTGAAAAGCTGCGCGGCGAAATGGAAGCCAGCTTCAAAGCGTTCGATGAACAGGCCAGGGTACAGCAACAGCAACTCGATGCGGGCCGCGCCGAACATGAGAGGTTGTTGCGGGAACTGCCGAAAACTACGAGCACGCTCTACAACCGCATAAGTGCGCGGATCCGTGACGGCATCGCGTTAGCCGAAGCACGCAATGGCGCATGCATGGCGTGTTACATGGCCCTCAGGCCCCAGGTAATGGCCGACGTGAGACGCGGCGAAGAGATCATCACCTGTGATAATTGCAACCGAATTCTTTATTACGTGAGTGAAAAGAAAGCCGAGCCGGTCGGCGTGTGATGGAGAGCGCACGCATCCTGCGTGCGGTTCGCGAGCATCCTGCTCGCACAATGTTCTTTTCAAAATGCCGGCAGGGATGCCGGCGCACCGCACGCAGGGATGCGTGCGCTCCTAAGACGCGTGCGTTCCTACTTCTTCTTCAGTGTCACTCGCACCGGCTCGCCCAATTGGTCGAACGGAATCTCCAACTCCTGGGTTTGATAACCCTTCGCTTTGATTTTCAGCTTCAGGTGACCCATGTGGATCGCCGGCAGCGCCGCAATGCCTCGCTCGTCAGTATCATTCCAACTTTCACAGAAGAAACCGTCCGTGCGATTCGATTCTAGTTTGACGTAGGCAAGTTTGATAGGATTGCCGTTCTCGTCATGCACACGAACATCGGCGCGGCCGATGCCGTTGATGACCTTGGGAGCCACACCCGTGCTGGCCGGCTCGTCGCGATTTGGCTCTTGCGCGAACGCCACCGCAAAGGCAGATATAACGATGAAGGAAATAGAAAGAACTTTTGACATCAGGGTTACTCCTAAAATTTTCGGGCACGATTGCGCCAGGTCAAGGTCGGGAAGGAGAGGCGCCAACCAAAAGGGCTCAGACATTATACGAATTGCGTGACTGCTTTGGGAAGTGTTTCTGTAAATATCTACGACGGTCGCCAGATCAATGCGTGACAGACGGAAGGTAAGCTCATGGATCTCATTACATTGTTGATATTGCTCCTGGTCGCGGGCATATGCGGAGCCATCGGCCAGGCGATCACCGGTTATTCACACGGCGGATGTCTGGTCTCGATTGCCCTGGGATTTATCGGAGCTCTGCTGGGAAGCTGGCTCGCTGGAAAGTTGGGCCTCCCTGAACTGGTCGCCCTGCCCGTGGGTGGAGTGCACTTCCCGATCGTCTGGTCCATCATCGGCGCCGCTTTATTCGTGGCCGTAATTAATTTGATCAGCCGCCCGCGCGTGTGACGTCTCAGAACCGCAAGCGGTAGCGAACGGATCAAGGGCACCGTTCAGAAAAACCGATCCGGTGTTCGCCCTAAATTAAACCGCCGATTGATCTCGTCGCTACTACGGGTTGCGACACTCCCTATGCTTATCGATCCACCAGGCCCACGGAATTGCTAACGACGTCAACAGCGTTATGACGGCTAATTTCTTCACACTCGGCGGTGGTGGACCAAACGACACCGCTGCGTACGCCAACAACAAACATGCGCCGAAAGCAGCGAACGCGTACCGGCCAATCGAATCTTTGGCCCGCGTTCGCTTTTGATAAATCCAAATCGCGATCGCAAACAGTCCGAACTCAAGGGCCATCGTGATCCAACGATGCTGCCACAATCCGAACCCGAACTGCCTACTCTGGGCATAGAGTTGCAAATCCGGCCGGTGCACGACGTAATCCATCAACCAGTGACTGATAACTCCAATCCAAACCACGATCGTGCCCGCCACATAACGCGTCACACCGAAATAAACTGAAGCGTACAATGTCGCCCAACCAAGCACCGCGATCAGCCCATGCGAGATGGGATACGAATCAAAGTCCAGACGCAGAAACGGATTGGCGTTGGGAACGATTGAAACGTGTTCCCAGCCAAACAGCAGAAACAACGGCCAAATCAGGTCGAGCAGAATCGGCGCGGCGATCAATGCAGCCAACGAGGAGCGTGGCGCAAAGTCCTTCGAGGCGAGGCCGACGGCGTAGTGTCCGATGAACATTTGCGTTGCACTCTATCATCGAACCAATGCGCGTTTGAAAAAATCTTCACATGCCGTTAAAGTAATCGCACCTGAGAAATAACTAAGCAGTTTTTGGAAGTAGCTTTAAGGACGAGGCCCCCGCCTGTTTTTTGCACTGCAGGATAGAGTCTGCCTTTTAGAAATTTTCATCTGCGGCGATGCCACAGATATTTCGTCACAGCACAAACTATCTCGCGCGCACAACTATTTTCGGCGCCGCCTTCATTCTGCTCGCTGCACTCTGGGTGGGAGCGCAGATTTTGCGTTCGGGCTGGAACACCGGGCAGTACATCGAGCGGCAGCAACCAATTCAATTCAGTCATAAGCACCACGTCGGCGATGACGGCATCGACTGCCGCTATTGCCACTCGACGGTCGAGACATCGGCGTCGGCCGGTATGCCCGCGACCGCGGTCTGCATGAATTGTCACAAGCAGATTTGGGCCGACAGTCCTTATCTTGAACCGGTGCGCACCAGCTTCAAGACGGGCAAGCCGCTTGAGTGGGTCCGGGTCCACGACTTGCCGGACTTCGCCTATTTCAATCACTCGATTCATGTTGCCAAGGGTGTGGGCTGTTCGACTTGTCACGGACGCATCGATGAAATGCCGGTCGTTTCGCAGACCCAGTCGTTGCAGATGGAATGGTGTCTGGATTGTCACCGGCATCCTGAAAACGTGGTGCGCGAGAAGAAGGACATTTTCAACATGGAATGGAAAGCTCCGGCGACCCAATCAACCAAAGAGGGGCCTGAGCTGGTGAGAAAGAACAAGATTCAGGGACCACAGGTTTTGACAAGCTGTTCGACTTGTCACCGGTAGGAAAAGCCCCTCTCCCTCTGGGAGAGGGGTTGGGGGTGAGGGATTACGGCGTCACAGGCCCTCACCCTGGCCCTCTCCCAGACGGAGAGGGAACGAAGCGAATGAGTAACGATCGTCACATCAATTTCAAACTACTCCGCGACCGAGTTCTCGGTGAACGGAAGACGACGACGCCGAAAGAATATTGGCGCTCGCTCGAAGAACTCGCCGACTCTCCAGTTATGGAAGAGTTCGTCAATCGCGAGTTCCCGCACGCCGCCGACGAATGGAACGATCCGGTCGAACGCCGCACGTTCCTGAAGGTCATGGGCGCTTCGCTGGCGCTGGCGGGCTTGAGCGGCTGCGTGATTCAGCCTCCCGAAAAAGTTATCCCTTACGTGAAGCAGCCCGAGGAAGAAGTCCCCGGCAAAGGTCTATTCTTCGCCACGGCTTATTCGTTAAGCGGCGTCGCCACGCCTCTGCTCGTGCGCAGCAACGAAGGACGGCCGACCAAAGTTGAAGGCAATCCAGATCACCCCAGCAACTCGGGATGTTCGTCGACGGACATCTTTTCGCAGGCGTCGCTGCTGACGCTTTACGATCCCGATCGTTCGCAAACGCCGCTCAATCTCGGCGAGACGCGCGCGTGGACCAGTTTCGTCGCCGAAATTCGCGGCCTGATCGAAAAGGAAGGCGATGGCCTGAAAGCGAAACGCGGCGCGGGTTTGCGTATCCTGACCGAGACGGTCACCTCGCCATCGCTCGGGGCGCAACTCAAGCAGGTGCTCACCGATTTTCCGGAAGCCAAATGGCATCAGTACGAACCGGTCAACCGCGACAACGCCCGCGCCGGCGCGGTCATGGCGTTTGGCCAGGACGTACGCACGACGTATGACTTCAGCAAAGCTGATCGCATCCTGTCGCTGGGTTCCGACTTTCTGAATGCGTGGCCGGGGAATTTGCGCTACGCGCGCGATTACGCCGCCAAACGCCGCGAGAACGGGCAGGGCAACGGCGTCAGCGTTGACACCGAATCGAAGATGAGCCGGCTGTACGTAGTCGAAACGACGCCGACCATCACCGGTGCGAATGCGGATCATCGATTCTCGGTGAAGCCCGGTGAAATGGAAGCTGTGGGCCAGGGAGTCTCCGGTACCTCGATCGTTCGTGCCGCCGGAGATATCGGCAAGTGGCTTCCGGCAGTTTCAAAGGACCTGCAACTTCACAAAGGCGCGTCGATCGTAATCGCCGGCGAGGAACAATCGCCCGCAGTTCATGCCCTCGCGCATGCAGCCAACAGTTTTCTGGGCAATGTCGGCAAGACTGTTTTCTACAGCGATCCGCTCGAAGCTAATTCAGTCGATCAAACGCAATCGTTGCGCGAACTGCTCGGTGACATCGATGCCGGCAAGGTCGAGGTTCTGATCATTATCGGCGGCAATCCGGCTTACAACACGCCCGTCGATCTGCGGCTTGATTTCAATCGCGTAGACAAGAAGGTCAAGCTGCGCGCGCACCTGAGTCTCTTCAACAACGAGACTTCGCAGATTTGTCATTGGCACCTTCCCATGGCGCATTATCTCGAATCGTGGGGCGATGCGCGCGCGCACGACGGCACGGTCTCGATTGTGCAGCCGCTGATTGCGCCGCTCTACGAAGGCAAAACTGCCTACGAAATGCTGGCGCTGTTCAGCGACAACTACGATCAGAAGCCTTACGACATGGTGCGAGGTTATTGGAGCGGACAGCCGCGGAATGGAGTGAGTACCGGAAGCGGTAGCGACCGGGTAAGTAGCGACGCAGGCAGGATGCCTGCGAACCGCCCGCAAGATGCGGGCGCTCCAACGGGCGCTTCGAGTGATTTCGAATCGACGTGGCGCAAGTGGCTGCACGACGGATTCATTCCGAATACCGCGCTGCCGACGAAGACCATGAGCGCGAAGACAGATTTGTCATCGTCGTTGAATAACCAAGCGTCGCAGCCTGCGGCCGGCTCCTACGAAATCGTCTTTCGTCCAGATCCCTCAATCTACGACGGCCGCTTTGCGAACAACGGATGGTTGCAGGAGTTGCCGAAACCTCTGACAAAGATCACCTGGGACAACGTCGCGCTGGTTAGTGCGAATACGGCCGCGAAGCTCGGACTGGCGCCGCAAAATTATGAAGAACGCGACCATGGCCGCGAAGCGTATGTCGATACGATCAAGCTATCGCTGCGCAATCAGACGATCGCCAAGACGGTGCCGGCGTGGGTCATGCCGGGCCAGCCCGACGACGTCATCACAGTTTATCTCGGATATGGACGCGCACCTGTCGGCAAGGTTTGGGACACGATTACCGATCCGGATGCGCGCCTGCCACAAGGTGGGTTCAATGCGTATGACATTCGCTTCTCGGATCAAGCGTGGTCGGCAACCGGGGCCTCAGTCAGTAAGACGGCCGAACGTTTTCTGATCGCTTCGACTCAGGCTCACTTCATGGTGACTGATCCGCAGGGAAATAATCGCGACATCCTGCGCGTGAATTCAATTGACGAATACGAGCGCGAGAAAGAACGCATCGCCGAAGAGGAAAAGAAACAGAAGAAAGAGAACAAGGAACTCTCGCTCTATCCCGAAGTCGACTACAAAAATCAGGGCAACGGTTACGCGTGGGGCATGTCGATCGATCTCAACAGTTGCGTCGGCTGCAATGCCTGCATGATCGCCTGTCAGGCTGAAAACAACATTCCGGTCGTCGGTAAAGAACAGGTCGCGCGCAGCCGCGAGATGCACTGGATTCGCGTCGATGCGTATTTCAAAGGCGACGTGCACCAGCCCGAAGGCCCTTACTTCCAGCCGGTGCCGTGCATGCACTGCGAGAACGCGCCGTGCGAGCCGGTCTGTCCCGTGCACGCGACGGTCCACAGCTCGGAAGGCCTGAACGACATGGTCTACAACCGCTGTGTCGGGACTAAATATTGCTCGAACAACTGTCCGTACAAAGTGCGCCGCTTCAACTTTTTCCTCTATCAGGATTGGGACACGCCGACTTATCAGTTGATGCGCAACCCGGACGTGTCGGTGCGCAGCCGCGGCGTGATGGAGAAGTGTACCTACTGTGTGCAGCGCATCCAGGCGGCAAAGATTCAATCGGAAGTAGAAGGCCGCGGCGTGCGCGACGGCGAGATCGTCACCGCGTGCCAGTCGGTCTGTCCGACCGAAGCAATCGTGTTCGGCAACGTCAACGATCCGAACAGCAAAGTTTCGAAGATGAAAGCATTGGAGCGCGATTACTCATTGTTGGGTGAATTGAACACGCGGCCGCGCACGACTTATTTATCGGCACTGAGAAATCCGAACCCCGAGATCAAGGCATAACGAATCAGCCACAGAGGCACAAGTCCTGAGCTATTTACGGATTACTGGTAAGAAGGTTGGATTGCTAATCAACTTCAAATCGAGACTGCTGCGAGATGGAATAAAGCGATATGCCCTTTAGGTTTTTTCTCGAACACTCTCTGTGTCTCTGTGCCTCTGTGGCTATTTTGATTTAGACGAATGGACGACCAGCAACGACAAGACGAGCTGCATTCATCGATTCATTCATCGATTCACGCGACGCATCCGCTCGTGGGGACTGAGCTGACTTTCGGCTCGGTCACCGACAAGATCAGCGCGATCGTTTTGAAGCGCAAGACGCCGATTACCTGGTTTATCGGCTTCGCGGTTTCGTTTGCCCTCTTCCAGTTGATGATGCTGGCGATCACGAAGCTCGTCTTCATCGGCATTGGTGAATGGGGCGTCAACGTTCCCGTTGCCTGGGGAATGGACATCCTGAATTTTGTCTGGTGGATCGGTATCGGCCACGCGGGCACATTGATCTCTGCCATCCTGCTGCTCTTAAGACAGAAATGGCGCACGTCGATCAACCGCTTTGCCGAAGCGATGACGCTGTTCGCAGTGGCGCAAGCCGGCATGTATCCGATTATGCACCTCGGCCGGCCGTGGCTCGCGTACTGGCTCTTCCCTTACCCGAACACGATGGGCATCTGGCCGCAGTTTCGCAGCCCCTTGATGTGGGACGTGTTCGCGGTTTCGACCTACGCGACGGTTTCCGCAGTGTTCTGGTTTGTTGGTTTGATCCCGGACTTTGCGACGCTGCGCGATCGCGCCAAGAGCAAAACGTTCCAACTGATCTACGGAGCACTGGCGATGGGTTGGCGTGGTTCGGCGCGTCACTGGCACAGATATGAGACGGCGTACCTGCTGCTCGCCGGCTTAGCGACGCCGCTGGTGCTTTCGGTGCACACGATCGTCAGCTTCGACTTTGCGGTCGGCATCGTGCCCGGCTGGCACGCGACGATTTTTCCGCCTTACTTCGTCGCCGGCGCCATCTATGCGGGCTTTGCGATGGTGATCCTGCTGACGATTCCGCTGCGGAAACTTTACGGCCTCGAGAGCTTCATCACCATGCGTCACATGGACAACATGGCGAAGGTGATGTTGGCGACCGGCCTGATTGTGTTCTACGGCTACCTGATGGAAGCGTTCTTTGGATGGTACAGCGGCAATAACTACGAGCGCTTCATGATTTGGAACCGCATGCATGGTCCCTATGCGAGCTATTACTGGGCGCTGATTTTCTGCAATGGCCTGACGCCGCAATTGCTTTGGTTCAAGAAAATTCGCAGCCGGCTCCTGTGGCTGTGGCTGATTTCGATTGTCGTCAGTATCGGCATGTGGCTCGAGCGCTTTGTGATTGTGGTTGTCAGTCTGTCCCGGGACTTCCTGCCGTCGTCGTGGGGCATGTATCAACCATCGCAGTGGGATTGGTCGATGTTCATCGGGACCATCGGATTTTTCTTTGCGCTGCTGTTCTTGTTCATTCGCTTCCTGCCGATGATTTCGATTTTCGAGATGCGCACGATTTTGCCGGAGGCGGAAGTGGAAGAGTGAGTCTCTTTGTTTTGAGTACGCTTTATTTCATTTGAGATTTGATATTTGAGATTTGATATTTGTTATTGGTGGGCGCCGCAACTAGATCCAATCGCGACGCTGTGTTTCAAATGGTCAAATAACAAATCTCAAATATCAAATGTCAAATAGTTTTTAAGCATGGCACGCAAGGACCCACATCTATACGGCGTAATGGCCCAGTTCGATTCTCCGAGCACGCTGGTCGCGGCGGCGCGCGAGACGTACGAGGCGGGCTATCGGCAGATCAATGGCTACTCGCCATTTCCGATTGAAGAGTTGTCGGAAGCGATCGGCTTTCGCCGATCGATCTTGCCGGTGATTGTTTTGATTGGCGGCATCCTGGGCGGCCTGGGCGGTTTCTTCATGCAGTACTGGATGGAAGTCATCGATTACCCCATCAATGTGGGCGGCAAGCCGTTCAATAGCTGGCCGGCGTTTATTCCGATTACGTTTGAATGCACGGTGCTGGTCGCCGCGTTCTCAGCGGTGCTGGGAATGTTGGCGCTGAACAAACTGCCGCAGCCGTATCATCCGGTTTTCAACGCGCCTAATTTTGCGCTGGCCACGCGCGACAGTTTCTTTTTGGTAATCGAGTCGAAAGATCCAAAGTTTGAGCACGACGAAGCAGTGCGGTTCTTGAAGAGTTTGGAAGCGAGAGAAGTGGTCGATGTGGAACTGTAAGACAGTGGGCAGTGGACAGTGGGCAGTGGGCAGTTTGCTAAGGCGAACCGTCATCGTTCTGCTCACTGCTAACTGCTTACTGCTCACTGCGGCGTGCCGCCGCGACATGCAGGATCAACCGAAGGCCATCGCTTATCGGGAAAGCTCGTTCTACAAAGATGGAACTGGATCGCGTCCGTTGGTGGAGGGCACCGTGCCGCGGGGTTATCTGCGCGAAGATCGCGCTTTCTATCTCGGGGAAAAAGCCACCGCGCCAGCGACGACGTCTGCGGCGCAGACTCAGACGACGACTGCTGCGGCTACGAACAATCAGGCAGCGTTGTATCCGGATGACGTCGAGACGATTCCGATGCAGATCACGAAAGAGGATCTGGATCGCGGACAGGAGCGCTACGACATTTATTGTTCCGTCTGCCACGGCAAGACGGGATATGGTGACGGCATGGTGGCGCGGCGCGGCTTCAATAAACCGTCGCCGGCAAATTATCACCAGGATCGTCTGCGCCAGGCGCCGGCGGGCCATTTCTTCGACGTGATGACGAATGGTTGGGGCGCGATGCCGTCGTATGCGCAGCAAGTCTCGGTGGAAGATCGCTGGCGCATCGTCGCTTATATTCGCGCGTTGCAATTGAGCCAGATGCAACCGTCCGCGAGTCCGCAGCCGCAGAGCAACACAAAATAGATGAAGCCACTTGGTTACAACCCGCCGGCAGAACTGAAACGCCTTTCGACGGGCGCGTTGCTCGTGGGCGCGGTGTTTACGTTGCTGCTGTTGATTGGCGCGGTCCTCGATCGCGGACAATTCTTCCGCGCCTATCTGGTCGGCTTCATCTTTTGGACCGGCATCACTGTCGGCAGTCTGGCGCTTTTGATGTTGCAGCACCTGACGGGCGGCGCCTGGGGATTGGTCATCCGGCGCGTGCTCGAGGCATCCACGCAGACGCTGCCATTGATGCTCATCCTCTTCATTCCGATCATCTTCGGACTGAAGGATATCTATCATTGGGCCGAGCCGTCCTTTATGCAGAGAACCGCGGCCTTGCAGCAGAAGGTCCACTTTCTGAATCCGTCGTTTTTTATTCTGCGCGGCGTGCTCTATTTCGCTTTCTGGTCGCTGTTGGCGTTGCTGTTGAATTGGTTCTCGCTGGAACAGGATCGCAGTGGGCGCAAGCGCATTCGCAAACGTTTTCAGATGATCAGCGGCCCGGGGCTCGCGCTGTTGGTTATCTCGATCACCTTCGCGGCGATCGATTGGGTGATGTCGCTCGAACCCGAATGGATGTCGACGATCTACGGCTTGATATTCGTCGCGGCCTGGAGCTTGAGCGCTTTGGCCTTCACGATCGTCGTGATGTCCTGGCTGTCAAAACGCGCGCCGATGGATCGCGTCGCGCAGCCGAGACATTTTCATGATTGGGGCAACCTGCTGCTGGCGCTGGTCATGCTCTGGACGTACTTTGCGTTCTCACAATTTTTGCTGATTTGGTCCGGCAATCTGGCGGAAGAAACAACCTGGTACGTCGCGCGGAACCACGGCGGTTGGGGCGTGATTGCCCTCGCCATCGTCATTCTGCAATTCGCGTTTCCATTTTTGTCTTTGCTGTCGCGAGGGGCGAAAAAGAGTTCAGAAAAGCTGGCCAGACTCGCTTTGCTCATCCTGATCATGCGAGTGATCGATGTGATTTGGCTGATCGAGCCGGCGTTCAATCGTGATCACTTTCATCTGAGTTGGATGGACATCGTAGCGCCCATCGGCATAGGCGGGTTGTGGATCGGAGCCTTCGCGTGGCGTCTGCAAACGCGCGCGATGGTGCCGCTGAACGATCCACAGTTAGAGCAGGCATTGGAGCAGGTTCACGAACATTAGGAAAGTGAGCAGCAAGCTGTGAGCAGTGAGCAGGATCGAAAGGTCCACACGACCGAGACGCCCGACACGTCGCACATCAAGAACATCGATGTGACGCACGAGGTGAGCGACGTCTATATCGGCGGCATTGCGAAGTTCGTCATCGGACTCTTCGTCCTGATCATGGTTTCGTTCGTGCTGATGTGGGCGATGTTTCGGATGCTGCAGTCACAGCCGGTAGAGGGCGAGAAGCCGCGTTCGCCCATGGCCCGCACCGACCGGGAACGTCTGCCGCCTGAGCCGCGTCTGCAGTCGGCCCCGGGGTTCGGCGAAGAATTGGAAAAGAGCGCGGCCAAAGAGAAGGAAAGCGGCGGGGGAAACTCCAAGCAAAACACGGCGAATGCGCCGGTGGGCAAAGACCCGCTGTGGGAAATCAGAGTCGTGCGCAATCAGTGGGACGATGTCCTGCAGCATGGGCCGACGGACGCGAGCGGCCAGCGTTACGGCATGCCGATCGAGCAGGCGAAACAGGAAGTGCTGAAGCAGTTGGCGGCGCCGAAGAAGTAGGAAGTAGCTGGTAGATAGTAGACGGTAGTTAGTAGGAATTTGATTTATGGTTGTGAGCGTTAAGACTAAACGAACAAGATTGGTTTGCATTTTGGCGGCTACTGTCTACTGGCTACTATCTACTGCCTACTGCTTCGCCCAGCCCGGCGTGCCACAGCCCAACTCGCCGCTTTACGGTGGCGGGTTGAATCAGGGACAGACTTCGACAGGATTGCCCAAAGTCCTGAACAAGGTGGGAATCGATCAGAAGCTGAATGGCCAATTACCGCTCGACGCAGTTTTCAAAGATGAGCAAGGCAATGAAGTTCAGCTGGGCCAGTTCTTCAACAAGGGCAAGCCGGTCATCGTCTCGCTCGTTTATTACCAGTGCCCGATGCTTTGCAACCAGGTCCTGAATGGCATGCTCGGATCGTTCCGGCAGACGACGTTCAATGTCGGCGAGCAATTTGAAGTGGTCACGGTCAGTTTCGACACGAAAGAGACGCCGCAACTCGCCGCGGCGAAAAAGCAGACCTACATCAAAGGTTACAACCGGGCGAGCGGGGCCGCGGGCTGGCACTTCCTGACGGGCGATGACGCGAACGTAAAGCTGCTGACCGATGCGGTAGGCTTCCGCTACACCTGGGACGAGCAGACGAAGCAGTTCGCGCATGCCAGCGGAATCATGATTGCGACGCCGGAAGGAAAACTCGCGCGCTATTTTTACGGGATCGATTATCCGGCGAAGGATCTGCGGCTCGGGCTGGTCGAAGCTTCAGCGAACAAGATTGGGTCGCCGGTCGACTCGTTAATGCTCTATTGCTATCACTACGATCCTTCGACCGGAAAATATGGCGTGGTGATTATGAATGTGATCAGGCTGGCCGGCATTATCACCGTAGTTTTGATTGTTGGTTTATTGCTCGTGTTGAGAAAGATTAGTCGTAAGCGAATGTTAGTGTCAGATCCGGTAGCGACCGGATCATAAGGTTACGTACGTGTCGATCCCGTGGCTGACGCTCCCGGTGCTGACACGAAATTAATAATGCAATCCTGGCTTCCATTTCCGGAAAGTGCCTCGACGCTGTCGGGTGAAGTTGACGCGCTCTATTTCTATCTCTGCGGAGTGACGGCTTTCTTCACGCTGCTGATTTATGCAGTCGTGATCTATTTCGTAATTCGTTATCGCCGGCGCAATCCGTACGAGATACCGCGACCCATCGAGGGATCGACCAAACTCGAAACGCTCTGGTCAGTCGTCCCTCTGCTGATCGCGATGACCATTTTCGTCTGGGGCGCCAAGGTTTATTTTGCTCAATACCGCCCGGCCCAGAACGCGCTCGAAGTCTATGTCGTCGGCAAGCAGTGGATGTGGAAGTTTCAACACGCCACCGGGCAACGCGAAATCAACGAACTGCACGTGCCTTTGGGCCAGCGGGTCAAGTTAATCATGACAACTGAAGATGTCATTCACGACGTTTTCATTCCCGCGTTTCGCGTCAAGACAGACGTCGTGCCCGGCAAGTACACGACCGAATGGTTCCAGGCCACCAAGCCCGGCCGCTACAACTTCTTCTGCGCCGAATATTGCGGCATGAACCATTCCGGCATGCGCGGTTACATCGTCGTGATGGAACCGACCGAATATGAAAACTGGTTGAGCGGCAATGCGTCCGGCGCGTCGCCGGCGGCCGCGGGTCGCGGCATGTACGAGTCGCTCGGTTGTGTCTCGTGTCACGGCGCCAACGCCGAAGGCGGACGCGGGCCGGCATTGATGGGTGTCTACGGCAGCAAGGTCGTCCTGAACGGAGGGCAGAGCGTTACCGCCGATGAAGGCTATCTGCGTGAATCGATTTTGAATCCGCAGGCGAAAATGGTGACCGGCTTTGGACCAATCATGCCGTCGTTTCAGGGCCAAATCAGCGAAGAACAACTGTTGCAGGTGGTGGCGTATTTGAAATCGCTTTCGACGGCAAAGCCTGAAAGCGCGACGGCCAAACCGCCGCCGGCTTCGGCCCAACCGAGCGTGCAGCCGAAATCATCGCCGAGTCCGAAGCGATGAGATTTGAAAACTGATTGCGGCTTTGCCGCCGCACAGTGCGTTAAGCCTTCGGCTTACCGTTAAGATTAGATTCATTGTTTTTGCTGAGGCTACGCCTCAGCCGGAGGCATAGCCTCCAAATCTTTTTGAAATCGATGGACGGTAAGGCAAGCCTTACCGCACTGTGCTGTGGCAAAGCCACAACGGTAAGCGAAAGCTTAGGTAATAATTCTCAAATGGAAGAATTTGTAATACCAAAACCGCCGCGCTCGAATTATCTGAACGCCGAGTTCGGTCTCAAGTCGTGGCTGCTGACAAAGGACCACAAGCGCATCGCGCTGCTCTATCTCGGCGCGGTCAGCTTCTTTTTCTTCATCGGCAGCCTGTACGCGATGGCGATCCGTCTCGAACTGCTCACGCCGCAGGGCGATTTAATGCAGTCGAGCACTTACAACAAGACCTTCACCCAGCACGGGATCATCATGGTGTTCTTCTTTTTGATCCCGGCGATTCCCGCCACGCTCGGAAACTTCCTGCTGCCGATGATGATCGGCGCGAAAGACCTGGCGTTCCCGCGGATTAATCTGCTGAGCTGGTATA
>DATANL010000541.1:0-3185 GCA_036266295.1 Pyrinomonadaceae bacterium
AACATCTCGGTATCGAAGCAGAAAGTTGGGGCTATCATTTTCAATGGAGTGACGATCCGCAGAAAGACGGCGGCACCACCGTCTGGTCGGTCTTTCCTGAAACGACTAAGTATTTCGAACCCAGCACTCAGCCGTTCATGATCAATTTTCGCGTGGCTGACCTCGGCGCGCTTTTGCAGCAACTGCGCGCTGATGGCGTCGACGTCGATCCTAAAAGCGGCGACGACTCTGAGTTCGGCAAGTTTGGCTGGGTAATGGATCCCGAAGGCAATCGCATAGAGCTTTGGGAACCTCCCGCCGCGCAGCAATAGTTCGCTGTGAAGCATGTCACCGCCATTCTGCTCGCCGCAGGACGTTCGCGGCGCATGGGCGCGTTCAAGCCGCTCCTGCCTTTTGGCACTTGCACCGTAATCGAAAACTCGGTCGCCAATCTGCGCGCCGGTGACGTGACGGATGTTGTAGTAGTCATCGGTCATCGCGGTGACGAGATTCGCGAAAAGCTGCAACGGACTGGAGTATCGTTCGTCACTAATCCTGACGCGGACACTCCGATGGGAGTTTCTATCGCGCTTGGAGTGGGCCAACTCGACAAAGATTGCGGCGCCGTCCTGATAACACCCGCCGATCATCCTGCGATTCCCGGAGACACGATCAAATTGATCGTGAAAGAGTGGGAGCGCGGCGCCGCTCTCGTGCAGCCTGAATATGAAGGCCGCGGCGGTCATCCGGTCTTAGTCGATCAAAGATACTTCGACGAACTGCTTCACCTGGATCGCGAACGAGGCCTGCGCGGCTTCTTTGAACAACATCGGACGGAAACTCTGCGCCTGCCGGTGCCGTCACCATTCATTGCGCGGGACCTGGACACGTGGGAAGATTACGTCGCGCTTCATCAAGAGGTCTTAGGACAGCCCCCACCTCGGTTTTAGCCTAATTTGCTCGCATTTTGCTGGTTTCTGATTGTCGTACGCGGCGGTGACTTTCCGCATCTAAGCTAGCGTCGCTGATTAAAGGCAGCGACAAAGGAGTTTCAATGGTCGCCATTTCTCGAGTGTTAATGACAATCGCGCTGTTGGGCATGATCGCGGTATCGGGCTCGCACGCAAACACGATTCAGTCGCCCGACTTTTCTTTCCGCGGTATCGACGGTCCTAACGTCACGGCTGAGAGTGTCCGCGGCGAAGTTGTGGTCCTTGGCTTCGGCGCATCGTGGCTTCCGCTCACGCGCACTCAAATGGAAGGTTTGAAAAAACTGGCCGATGAGTATGCCGGTCGTGGCGTAGCGGTTTATTGGGTCAGCACCGATTCTGACGCCGCCAAATCAAAAAACTTCGTCGACGATGCTCAGTTGCGAGAGCTGGGTCGAAAATACAAAATTACCGTCCTGCGCGATCCGGACGCCGCCGTGTCCAAGCGCCTTGGCGTCGATCAATTGCCGTCCACAATCATCCTCAACAAACAAGGCAAGGTATCAGCGAACGTCAACGGGATCGATCCAGCGGTAGATCTGGCGAAGCAGTTAGCCGAACGCCTCGACGCAGTTCTCAAGGGGTAGAGGCGTTCTTGAGTCCAGGATATGCACGCAGTTGCCGATGTCGGCGAGACTGCGTTCCTCAGGCAGACGAAGCCAAACTCTCTACGAACACTTCATAGACCAGACGTATCGGCAACCCCACGACATTAAAGAAATCTCCTTTTATCTCTTCAATGAAGCGCGCGCCCAGGCCTTGTATCGCGTAAGCTCCTGCCTTATCCATAGGCTCACCAGTCTTCACGTACCAATCGATTTCTTCATCGCTCATCGCCGCGAATTTAACTTCGGTTTCCTCGTGCGCGACGATGGTCCGAGACATGTCAGGGTTGATGATGGCAATTCCGGTCAGCACGCGATGCCAGCGATTATTTAGCAGTTGCAGCATTCGCGCCGCGTCTGATTCGTCCGTTGGTTTTTCCAGAATGTGATCGTCGATCGTTACCGTGGTGTCAGCTGCCAGGATCATCAACGCCGGTTTACGTGCGGCCGCCGCCTTCGCCTTTTCACGCGCCAGTCGCTGAACGTAGTCAATTGCATTCTCGCCATTGTGTCGCGTCTCATCGACATCGACCGGAAGCGCCTCGAAGGGCCAGCCGACCGTCCGCAAAATTTCGGCCCGGCGCGGACTCGCGGAGGCCAGGATGATTTCAGGGAATTCAATCATTACGCTGAGCGAGAATTCTTATGAACAAACGTTTAGCCGCAGACTGATTTGGTTCAGGTCGCAATCTTCCATTACACTCTCGCAGTTCGATTCATTGTGAGATTTTCTCCGCCGAAGTTCAATCACTAACTGTCGGCACGTTTCAGCGAGATGGTTGATCTAACGAAACTCCTGCCGCGACTGCTGCGCGCTAACCCGGAACTGGCCGCAAAGTTGGCGTGGTCGCGGGCGGCTGGTGAAGGATTGCGACGCAACGCAATTCCCGTCAGCCTGGTTGGAAAAACGCTGACCGTCTCAGTCGCGGACGCGCTGTGGCAGAAGCAACTGCAATCAATGGCGGCCGAGTTGCTCTTTCGCATCAACAGTCTGCTCGGTGGAAAAGGTGTCGATGAAATCGCCTTCCGCATCGCACCGTCAGACGTAACACGCGCCAACCGGCGCGTTGCGGTAGAACGACCAAAAGACGAATCGCCCAAGCCTCTGCCTACTGAGCTGTTGTTCGCCGCTCGCGCGATTTCAGACGAGGATCTGCGAGCGCGATTTCTGCGTGCCGCGGACAATCTAATCGCGCGCCGCGATTCAGAAGTAACCGAATAGGATTCTATGCCGATAACCGAAGCCGACATCGAGAAAATCGCGCAGCTGGCGCATCTGGAAATTACCGACGAAGAACGAAAGATGTTTGCCCCGCAAATTTCCGAGATAGTCACCTATGTCGAGCAATTGAATGAAATTGACACCAGCAGTGTCGAGCCGGCGCTCGGCGGTCTGACACCTGAAGGCGAAGCGACGCCCGCGGATCGCAAGGACGAAGCGCAGCCATCGCTCGGCCAGAAAATCGCGCTCGATCAAGCGCCCGATCCTGCCGCCGGTCATTTTCGAGTGCCTAAGGTCCTGGGCTGATCGCTTAACCATATGCCGTCTAAATCGACAAGGCAATTGACTGAAAGCATTGCGCGCGGCGAGACGTCTGCCCGGGCCACAATT
>DATANL010000542.1:0-3409 GCA_036266295.1 Pyrinomonadaceae bacterium
CGCGCATTGAGATCGAGGCCATCGCTGTTGTGAAAAAGTGAATCTTTTGTGGAGTGCGGTGGCAAAGCAAAGCGGCGACACCGCTTTGGATTCTCTTCCAGGACCTAAGATCAAAATCTGATCTCAGATCTAAAACATCCAAAGCGCCGTCGCCGCTTCGCTCTGCCGGCGCACTCCAAATCACCGAAACTTCGCGGGACGCTTTTCGAGAAACGCGGCGTGGGCTTCTTTGAAATCGGGCGTCTGCATGCAGAGGGCCTGCGCGACGGCTTCGGCTTCCAGCGCCGACTCGAAACTCATGTGCAATTCACGATTCAGCATCTCTTTTGTTTTGGCGATTCCCAGCGCTGGTCCGTTCGCCAGCCTGGCGGCAAATTCGCGCGTCGCCGGCTCGAGTTCGTCGCGCGGCACGACGCGATTATAGAGTCCGATGCGCTCCGCTTCGCTCGCTTCGACAAAGTCTCCGGTCATCAGGAGTTCCGTCGCTTTCGCGAAACCTACGACGCGCGGCAACAGATAAGTTGCGCCCATGTCGGTTCCCGCCAGGCCGACCTTCACAAAGATGAACGCGATTTTCGCTGATTCAGCAGCGATGCGAATGTCGGAAGCAAGAGCAATGCACGCGCCCGCGCCCGCGGTTGTGCCATTGAGACTGGCGATGATTGGCTGGGGCAAGCTGCGCATGTTGCGAATCAGATCGCAGGTCAATCGCGTAAACTCCAAAAGCCCTTCAGCATCGCGGCCCTGCAACGCGCCGATGATGTCGCGGACATCGCCGCCCGAACAAAAGGCGCGTCCCGCTCCGGTGATCACCACCACGCGTACACTTTTCTCTTCTCGCAGTTTCGCGAAAAAATCCGTCAGTTCGTGATAGACCTCGAAGGTAATTGCGTTCAGGCGCTCCGGCCGGTTCAAAGTGATCGTGCCGATGCCGTTCGCCTGTTCGTAAAGAAATGATTTTGGTGGTTCCATGATTGAAGAACGATTCGCAAATTACGTCAGATTCAGGAAGTCAAAAGCTGGAAAGCAATCGGCGCTCCTCGACGACATACGGTTTTGTATCAGTGTAATCTGCGTAATCTGCGGATCGTCTCTTTTTCTGTTCGGGTTACAGCACCGCCGTACCCTCGATTTCGATCTTCGCCCTGTCCTCCAGCAGTCCTTTGACCTCGACCAGGACCATGGCCGGAAAATGTTTGCCCATGCGCGCGCGATAGCGCTCGCCGATCTCCTTCATCCGATCGCGGTATTCGTTCTTGTTGGTGACGTAAATAATCAGACGAGCGATCATTCGCGGCTGACCTCCGGCCTCGGCTACGACGGTGATCACATTAGCGAGCGCGCGATCGAATTGTTCGACCAGATCGTCGCTGACGATCTGCTGCTGCGCGTCCCACGCGACCTGGCCGGCAATGAACAGGATGCGAGCGCCAGGGTTACTTAAAGCGCCGTTCGCATAACCATGCGGCGCGCCGAGCGAATCCGGATTAATCAGACGAATGCTCATCTTTGCTGGACGATCTCCAATTGGTTGCCGCCCGGGTCGCGGACATAGAAACGTTCGGCGCCGGGCGTGGGCCGCGGATCGGGAATAATCTCAAAGCCCGCTTCGCGGAATCGCTTCTCGGTGTCCGCCAGGTTTTCGACAGTGAAACAGACGTGACGTGAACTCAACGAGGCCTGATCGTCGGCTTCCACCGAGAGATGTAGTTGATTGTTGCCAATCTGATACCACGCGCCGCTTGGTCGCGCTGCGGCCGGCTTGGGAACTTGCTGCAGACCGAGCACCGAGCCGTAGAAATGTTTGGTCGCTGCTTCCAGTTCTGCCGGTACCGTGACGTTGACGTGATGAAGTGCCGTGACCATTAGTGATCGTGTCAGAAGCCCGCCCGTCAGGAAGGGCAATGTTAACAAACTCGATTCATGGCAGATAAGATCACCGGCGCAGCCCTCCCTCACGGTCGGGCTTCTGACACTTATCTGTTCTTCTTTGCGAACTCCGTTACCGCATTGAATCGTCCGGCAACGGCAGATGTGCCGGACTTAATTTCTTCTTCCAGATACTTATTGAATTCCGCCGATCTGTTCTTCGGTACGCTGAGCGTCTGCCACTCGCTCGACTTGAAGTGTTTCGCGAGATAGACGATCTGGCCCACGTGATAAGCGTAGTGCGCGATCTGGCGATTGACGGCCTGGACGACGGTGTGGTCCTGGCCGCGAATCTTTACAATTCGCATCAGGTCGTCAGCGGTTAGCGGCTCGACTGCGGCAAAGAGACATCGCCACCCGCGCTCCCAGTAAGCAATCATGTCGGCCCGCGTGGTTTCGGGCAGCATGACAAATTCCAGGTCACGCTCGCGATTTGCTTTCTCACCGTCGGATGTCAGGAAATCTGTCCAGCGCGAGAGCATGTTGCCGGCCATGTGCTTCATGTTGACGGCAATCGTGTTCGATTCGTCGTCAATCGCGCGAAACAGGTCGTCGTCATCGACCTGCGCAAACGCGCCTTCAGCTAAATTTTTGTAATCGCGAAATAACTTGAGCGCATCTTCGAGGAAATGCGCGCCGAGAACTTGATCGCCCATGATGTTTATCTGCGCGCGAATTATAACACTCGTTCACCATGAGATCGTGTCAGAAGCCCGACCGTAAGGAAGGGGCAGCGTCACAAACGAAGTTGCGCCGCGGCTGATTGGTTCTGTTAGCTGCCCTCCCTCACGATCGGGCTTCTGATAGGCTTCACAGCATCCACTGATGACGATTTGGATAATAAGAAGGCGAACGATCGGGGAAACGTTTCTTATATTTCTTATATCGTTCATGCCAGTACTCATAGCGCCGGTCTGATGATTTCAGCGGCTGGTGTGGAATCACGCGCAGGTGGTCTTCGATCTTGCGCATGTGCTGGGGGTTGAAGCGCCAATCATAGTTGCCAAGTTCATAGAGGCTGGTCAGTGCATAACCTTTAATCCGCCCGGTCATATCGATGTAAGGATCGAAGTAGCTCCAAACCAGTTGCCGCAGGTTGCGAAATACGGGCTTGCGTCCATGCAAACCAATGTCGCGTGAACGCGCAATCGATCCCCACAAACCCTTCTTCTGAAACACGAAGATAACGTGATCGAGCAGGTCGCGCGATTCGATATCCAAAAGCAATGGCGGGTAACCGTGCTGCTCGAGTATCACCGCGGCCGAGACGCAGGCCTCTAAACAATGCGCTTCGTTTCGTGTGACGACTTCGCGGAACGAGCGCAGGGTGCCGCCGTCGCGTTCCCAGTTGTAAGGCATCGCGGTCAGCCACGCTTGCACCTGCGCCGGTGTCGTCAGCTTCTGAATCAGCCGCCATTCCTTAGCGGTGAAACCCTGTCGTGGCGGTGGCGTGTTCATGAGTTCGCGCTAGCATAATCCA
>DATANL010000543.1:0-4379 GCA_036266295.1 Pyrinomonadaceae bacterium
GATCGATCCGGGAAGCAGCGTGCCGATCACCGGTCAAATCAACGGGTCGCAGCAAACATCGGTGCCGGAACCGGCCACGCTGGTGCTTTTGGGGAGCGGCCTTGTCGGTATCTCGGCAAAGTTACGCCGTCGCCGGCGCGCGAACCGTTCCTGAAATCTATCGGAACGCAGACCGGGTTGAGGTCAGCCCAGTTAGATTGCGGAAATATTTGAGGCCCGAAGGACCGTCATCTTCGACTGCTCTGTAATAGAGAGTCCTGGATGCCGGCTCTTCGGGCCTCGGAGTTATTTTGGTGTTTGGGGATTCGCGGCCGGGCGATTGGATGACGCCGCTCGCGGGCGGCGTTACTACCTGTAAATCGCCTGCCTACGCGCGCAGACCTTTTCCCCGGCCATCGTGCTCGCGCGGTGGCCGGGCGGACTCTGATGATTTGCCGGCGCGTCGAACGGGTTTCATGGCCGAACCACAGTGCCAGCAGAATGAGTATTTCTCTTCGACAATCGCACCGCAACCTGAGCATGAACGAGTACGCACTTCCTCCGGCGCGGTGTCCTTCGGTGACGCCGCTTCGTCCGGACTGAAGGTCTCGATTTCGCCTGGCTCGACTTCCGCCGGCGCCGTTGCCGGGCCTGGTGAAGGGGGATGGGCCAAGTCTTCCTGGTGCGGTTGTATCTTTCGCACGCGAGCTTTCGGCTGATCGTCGACTACTTCGAGCAACCCGGCAGATTGAAATTCCCAGCCTTCGTGTTTCGGTTGTACCAAAGCAGGTTCGTGGATGAATACGACCCCGGACCGCAGCTCAGCTCGATGGTGATAATAGTCCTGATAGATCTCGTAAAACTCTCGCGACTTGGAAAAGTGCGTCACGCGCGGCAGCAGGAATGACTGGTTGTGTTCAGCCTCGTTGGGGACGACTACGAACTCGCCGTCTTCGACAGCTACAAACAGACCCGAGTCATAATCAAAGGTGGCGGCGATCTTGTTCTTCGCTTTGGTTTTTCTCAGGTACGGTTCGATCAAGCTTGGGAACGATGGACCAACGTCGAGTCGCTCGCCGCAAATGGGACAGGAGTTAAGCGCCGTGGTGAATGAGGCATGAAGCTCATCACAGTAGTGCTCACGGACTTCGCCGGAAGTCTGCAAAAGACAACCTGGGCACGAGGGGTCCGGCAGACCTGCCGAGGTAACGGTAAAATTCTTCGTCTGCAGCGGCGTGTCGGATTCGAAGCTGATAGTGAAACATCGGTCGCAAACATAAAGCAGCGAAGCCCGCCGCGTGCAGGCGAGGCAGCGCTCCAAACTCTCGCCTTGTGCCGAGATGGGGCAAAAGTGTTCGCAGTTACAGCAGTACTGCCATTGCAGTTGAACCTGAGAATGGTCGTCGCCGGCAAAATTCAGTTCGCCTAATACGTGGTCCCGGTTTTCACACCTAATCGGATTTTGGCGCGGGGAAAAAAATCCTCGCTTGTGTTCAGGACAAAATACTCTCATCTTGCTTGCTCCCTTCGACGATATTTCAGCATTCAAGCGGTACGCTGCTCGACGCATAAACCCTGGCTTTCGTCGGGTGATAACAGCTGCGACGGCGGATAGGTTTAGGAAGAGTCTGACTTACGCGCATGCCCCGATCCGAGTATTCAAAGTTGGGGGAGAGAGGTTTGCCGCTGGGGCGGGCCGGTCTTTTCTGAGACGCTGCTCCGATCTGCGAATTCAAGATTAGTGCAAGCAAACGTGGAACACAAGACAAATGTGGGTGATGTGTGAATGGCGGTTGGCAGCGCGCGTCGGCCCCGGCAATACCGGCGCTCATTCGCTCATCGGCTTTTTTTGACAACCGTCGCGGCGACGGCTAATACTCCGCGCTCATGGATTGGAAGTATAAGCACTTTCATCAGCAGAGAAGTTTTCCCGCATCGCGCGATGCGGTGGTCGAGGCGGCGCGGCGACACATGAGCGAGTCGCTCGGGTGGAAGGTTACGGACGCAGCGGACGGCTTACGGGCCGAAGGCTACGGTTTCTCACACGCCGCGGTGGCCAACCTCCGCATTCAATCTGTCGGCAACGAAACCACAATCGGCGTTGACCTCTCGGTAGAGCGCGCCGGCCCAACCGGATTCATGCTGTTCGACGTGGGTGGTTATTACAACATTCAAATCCGCAAGTGGCTTGACGCCATCCAATCGGCCATTCAACGGACGGAGTGACCATTCGGAACTAAACTCGCGTGCCGGCTTCTTTTGGCGCCACCGTAATATTCTTGAATCGCTGCAGTCGCACGAGGCCGGGCTTCGCGCCTTTTATCTTCGACACGAATTTACGTTCGATATAATGCACATCTGCTTTCGGACTCTTCTTTGCCTGAGAGAAGTAAGCCGCAAGTTGTGCCGCTTCGATCAGCGTGCGTGGCGGAATGTCCTTACGCGATGAATTTCGCACGACGACATGCGACCCGCCGTAGTCGGCTGCGTGCAGCCAGAGATCGTTCGGCCGGGCGACCTTGAAAGTTAGATGATCGTTGTCGTTCGCCGTGCGGCCGACGAGAATTTCGAATCCATCTGAAGATAAATATCGCCGCGTTCCGCGGATGCGTTCCGGCTCGGTACTTCGAGTGGCAGCGCGAGGTCTGGCGCCAGTTTCATTCGTATCATGCTCGCGGGCGGGGAACTCGCCGGCGGCTATTTTTGTTTCGAGCGATTCACGTGCGGCCTCGAGTTCGCGCAAACGCGCGCGCACAGTTTTCTTCCTGGCCCCGATCTGTTCGATCGCGCGTTTAGATCTCGTGAACGCCGCAAATCTGCGGACTGCTTCTTCCTGCAGCGACGACGACTCGTCAATTTCGATCTCGATCGTGCTGTCGTCGCCCGCGAAATAATCAAGCAACGTCACGCGCCGGCCGTTTCTTTTAGCGGTGCTCAAATTGGCCAGAAGTAAATCGCCTATGCGCTTCTGTTCATCGGGATTCGCATGCGAGCGCAGGTCCCGCTCAAGTTGTCCCAACAATTTCTCTTGTTGAGATATTTTCCGGCGCACCTCCGCCCGCGCCGAAGCGATGCGCGCAGCTTGCGCTTTTTCAGCGAACAGCGATGTGAAGTATCGATCTGCGGTTTCTGAAGGCGAAAGTACAGCGCTTCTGATCAAGCCGGCTAGTGCTGACGGCTTCTGCAACTTGCCTGGCGGTTGGCTCGAATTCTCATAGAGCTCGCCGGGTTTGGTCCGGCCGTCCGGTGACGAACGCATCGAGTGAATGATCGCATCGCGATCGTCGAGCACCATGAGGTTCGCGGAACGGCCGGTCAATTGCGCTACCAGCCGGCGCGTCTTTGCTGTTCCCAGATCGTCTTCACCGGCGAAGGTGAACCAGACGATGCGATCGCGCTCGTCCTTTTCGACGTTGGTTAATCGGGTGTTCGCGAGTTCCTTTCGCAGTGTCAGCCCAAAGCCCGTCAGCGGGGTGCTCTGCTTCTCAAGTTCGCGCACGCGACGCTTGATCAAATAAAGACGGGGCGACGCCGGCTCGACGCTGACGAATAGATAGCCGGCGTCTCTTAAGCCAAAGTCGATTGCCAGCGACGTGGGGCTGAGTTGAAAGATTTTTCCGGGAGCGCGGCCGGCGAGTAGCGGCGCAATCTCATCGACGATCAGACTGATCGATTCGTCATCCATGACCGCGGAAAGTTAACACAGAATTACCGGCAGGATGGCGGTGGACCGTGAGCGGTGCGCTCCAGATGAATTCAGGCGCGCACGACGATTGTGTTGGAGAGACGATCGTAGACGGTGCGCTTGTCGGGATCGATTACCGCATAGGCTTGACCGAGACCCAGAAGCGCCAGTGAGATCACAAATCCGATTGCTCGGCCGATCGACTGGCCACCAGTTGGAATCAAACCGGTGCGCAAGTCAATCGTTCTTAGCGAGAGCATCCGCATCGCCAGCGTTCTGCCGGTGAAGGCAATCGTCATGGTCATGTAGGCGAACATGGTCGCGACCGTAACGCCGCTGAGAAGTTCGATGACCCGCGGATCCGTCCACCGACTGCCGGAGTAATAGACAACAGCGGCCGCCGGCGAAGCCATGATGGCGACAAAGATCAAATCGAACACGCCGGCAAAGAAGCGCCGTGATAAACCCGGAAGGTCGCTCCGTGTGTCGGTTGAGAGAGCAGGCAGTGACAAGCACGTGTCGAGATACGACAACGCCGAGTCATCTTCCGAAATCACGCGCACGGGTTTTCGTTCTATGTTTGTTTCGGTCGCGGTCGCATCGTGGGCGTTGGATTCTAGTTGCGTTGTAAGTGGTTCGTCTTCCGGCTCGCTGACTTCAACTGACGGCGACGCCGATACGACGGTGAGTTTTGGCCTGCTTTGCGCAGCTGCCA
>DATANL010000544.1:0-4589 GCA_036266295.1 Pyrinomonadaceae bacterium
TTCGTTTCTGGTCAGAATGTCGTAGCCTTCGGGAAACATTCGATTATTCAAAGCGGTTTCGATGTGGAAGACGTTGCAATGCTCGTCGACCAATTTTCCGAGCCGCACGACCTTGTGATTCAGTTCCGACGCGGGCGGGTCCATATACGAATGCGAATCGATAATCGTCTGCGGCTCGTGGTGCGCGCGCAGAGATTCGTAATCGCAAAGCCCGACGGCGACCGATTTGTGCCCGCCGTCCATCGGCACAAAGTTGATGTTGCAGTAAATCAGCAGATCGCTCTCGGCCGCGCGGCGATTGAGATAAAGCGGCTCTTTGTGCCGCGTCTCGCCGATCTTCAACATGCCCTCTTTCCACTCGGCGTCGTGGTTGTAATAACGGTCGGGATAGTAGTCGGCGTAAATCCTGGGCCCGACCATGCGCTTCATTTCCCACGGCGTCATCTTTCGGTGCAGCGAGTTCGCGATGATGATGTGCACGTCGTCGACGCCATGCCCGGCCAGCATGTCGAGCACGATCTCCAGCATCGACTGGCGAATGTCCGGCGTGGCCATCGGCGGCAGAGGCAAACTGATATCGTCAACTGCCACCGTCACCTTCATGCCGGGCTCGAGTTGCGCGAACAGCGGATCGCAACCGAGCGGATGATTCAGCGCGTAGCGAATTGCGGCTTCGCGATTAGGCAGGCCCTTCAGCGGCGGATTCGGATAAAGCACACGCGTCCCGACCGGTAGATCTTCAAGAATAAAATCCTCTCCTGAAGGCATCACCCGGGGGGCGCTGTCGCTGTCGATATAGACAATCGATTCGTGTGTCTTGCGTCGGAGTTGTAGGCTCATATCAATGTGATGAACGATGCTCGTCGCGATCGCTTCATCCCTTTATCGCCGGTTTCATATTCAACACGCGCACGAGGAAGGCCCACTTATCGGCCGATTCCTCGATGACTTTGGTCGTTGGTTTGCCCGCGCCGTGACCTGCTTTGGTTTCAATTCGAATCAGAATCGGCGCCGGGCCGGCCTGCGCCGCCTGCATCGTGGCCGTGAATTTGAAGCTATGACCCGGCCAGACGCGGTCGTCATGATCGGCCGTCGTGATTAACGTCGGAGGATAATTCGTCCCCGGCTTGATGTTGTGCAGCGGCGAATATGCGTAGAGGGCTTTGAACTCGGCCGGATCGTCGGGCGAGCCGTAGTCCGTGGCCCAGGCCGCGCCGATGGTGAACTTTGTGTAGCGCAGCATGTCCATCACGCCGACTCCGGGCAGCGCCGCACCAAACAACTCGGGACGCTGGGTCAGGGTCGCACCGACGAGCAGTCCACCGTTTGAATCGCCGCCGATCGCCAGCTTCGGTGTGGACGTGTACTTGTTGGCGATGAGCCACTGAGCGGCGGCGATGAAATCGTCGAAAACGTTTTGCTTCTTCAGCTTCATGCCGCCTTCGTGCCACTCTTTGCCGTACTCGCTGCCGCCGCGCAGGTTGGGCATCGCAAACACGCCACCCATCTCCATCCATTGGAGGTTGCTGACTGAAAAATATGGCGTCATGGCGACGTCAAAACCGCCGTAGCCGTACAGGTAAGTGGGATTTTGGCCGTCGAGTGTGAGACCTCTCTTGTGCGAGATGAACATCGGCACGCGCGTGCCGTCCTTGCTCGTATAAAAGATCTGTTTCGTTTCATAGTCGGCCGGATTGAAGTCCATCTTCGGCTGACGAAATACGGAGCTTTTGCCGGTCGTAAAATCGTAACGATAGATCGTAGTCGGCGCGATGGAACTCGTATACGCGTAAAAGGTTTCTTTATCTTTGCGCTTGCCGCCGAAGCCGAACGCGTCGCCAATTCCCGGCAACTGCAATTCGCGCACAAATTGTCCCTTAAGATCGTAGAGCTTGACGACGCGATGCGCATCTTTCAGATACGACGTGACGAAATGATCGCCGACCACCGACACGCCATCGAGCGTTTCTTTCGCTTCCGGCACCAGCGTCTTCCAATTTTTCTGTTCAGGAGCGCGAGTGTCGATCGCGATCAGTTTCTTGTGCGATGCGTCACGATCGGTGTGAAACCAGAAGACTGGGCCATCGTTGCCCGCGAAGTATTGGGCGACGCCGGCATCGTCGAGCAGTTTGACGACCGGCGCGTCTTTCCGCGTCAGGTCTTTGTAGTAGACGCGGTTCTCAGCACTGGCGCCAGGAAATCCTGAGATGATTAGGTAGTGGCCGTCCTCGGTCACCTGGCCGCCGAACGTCCAGCCCTTCTGTTCCTCAGTGCCGGCGAATACGAGTTGATCGTCGGCCTGAACGGTGCCGGCGCGGTGATAAAAAATCTTGTGATTCTCGTTGACCGCGGCCAGCGCATTGCCAGCCTTCGGTTCATCGTACCGGCTGTAATAAAAGCCTCTGCCGTCGGGAGTCCAGGAGGCCCCGGAGAACTTCACCCACTTGAGCACTTCAGGCAGGTCCTGGCCGGTCGCGACGTCGCGGACGTGCCATTCCTCCCAGTCCGACCCCGATGCGGCCAGGCCGTAGGCCATTAACTTTCCGTCGTCAGTGAAAGCTGTACCCCCGAGCGCCACTGTCCCGTCATTCGACAGCTTGTTTGGATCGAGCAAGAGCCTCGGCTCTCCGTCCAACTTGTCCATCGTGTAAAGGACGTACTGGTTCTGCAAGCCATCGTTCTTCGAAAAGAAGTAACGGCCGCCTGTCGTCTCCGGGACCCCGTAGCGTTCAAAGTTCCAGAGTTTGGTGAGACGGGCCTTGATGGCGTCGCGCTCAGAAATCTGATTGAGATAATCGAAGGTCAGCTTGTTTTCGGCCTCGACCCAGGCCTTCGTGTCCGCCGAATCGAGGTCTTCCAGCCAACGATAGGGGTCCGCGACCTTGGTGCCGTGATAGTCGTCGACCACAGTTCCTTTATGCGCAACCGGGTAGGCCAGTTTCGAACCGCTGCCGTCGGACGATGAGCGGATGGTGCGTTGCGCCCGGACCGTCGCTGCGAGTGCGAGCAACGCCAGCAGAGTAATGATTGATTTCGCGCGCATGATATTTACTCCGGAACATCGATTGAAAAATTACGGTTACTTCAAATTCAGAATCGGCCAATCGTGATGTAACGCCGTCTGTCTTAATCTCAAATCGGGGTTAACCGCCGCGGGATGACCGACAATCGAAAGCATCGGCAGATCACTCATGCTGTCTGAGTAGGCGAACGAGTCGCTGAGATTGATTCCTTCACGTTCGGCAAATGTACGAATCCACGAAGCCTTGGTCGCCGACGCCAGCACCGGCGGAAGTAAACGTCCCGTGGCTTTGCCTTTCACGAATTCAAGACGGTTGGCGACGTAGTCAGTAATTCCCAGGTACTTCATTAACGGCGTCACCGAAACATCGAGCGCGCCGGTCACCACCACCTGACGCAGCCCGATACTGCGTGATTTCTCGATCAACTCGAAGGCGCCCGGATAGACGGCGGGCTTCAGAACTTTTTCAAAAAGATCGTCGGCAAAGAAGCGCATGCGATCTTCGGTCTCGCCCTTGTATCGCTTAAAGAAGAGATCGTTGAAAACTTTTCGGCTATACTGATCGCTGACTGCGAACAGGGGAACGCTCAACAGCGTGGTCGCGCTCTTGGTGAAGCTGCGGAAAAGGTCCGGCTGATTGCGCGCATAGAACCCCAGAGTGTGCACCAGATTGGTGCTGACCAAAGTCCCTTCGAGATCGTAAAAGGCGGCTGCGGGCAATGAAAACCTCTTGCGCTGAACGCGGACTATACCTTACGCGCGAGAAAACCTGAAGGCAATTGGAGCGTGTATGAAAGAACCATACAATGTAGGTACTGTCTGGGCTAATTCGACTGAAATACTAAGCAAACACGTGGTGTGCGTGGCTTTAATCGTACTCTGCGGGACCGCGATTTCGTGTCGAAAAGCCGCCACCGCGACGGCCGATCACGTCGGTACACGGCCCGCTACCGAGGCGATCACCGAAGCGGACGGTTTATACGCGCAGCGGACCGATGTGGTGAAGGTGCGGCAGGCGATCGTCGCGGTGCGGCAGGCGCAAGCCGATGATTCGACGAACTATGAATTGGCCTGGCGATTGGCGAAATACAATTACTACCTGGGATCTCATACCACCGAATCAACCGAGAAGAGCAAGGCGTTTCACGACGGCGTCGAAGCCGGAAAGCTCGCCGTGCAACTGCGGAACGACAAACCCGAGGGCCACTTTTGGTTGGGCGCAAACTATGGAGGCAACGCGCAGCTGAGTGCGCTCGCAGGTTTTTCAGAGATCGAGGACATCAAGACCGAAATGGAAACGGTTTTGAAGATCGACGAGAAGTATCAGTCCGGCAGCGCTTACATGGTTCTTGGTCAGTTGTATCTCGAAGCCCCGAGGATTCTCGGTGGCGATGTCAGCAAGGCGATCAATTACCTCGAGAAGGGAATTAAGATAGGGCCGGACAACGACCTCATGCGCGCAAAGCTGGCGGCCGCTTACGCCGCAGCGCATCGCAATGAAGATGCGCGCAAACAGATTGAGACGTTGATAGCGACCAAGCCATCACCCGAGTACCAGCCCGAATAC
>DATANL010000545.1:0-6551 GCA_036266295.1 Pyrinomonadaceae bacterium
GAATCTCAGCGAGCCGGAAGAGATTTGGTACACGAGCTTTGACGGCAAGAAGATTCAAACCTGGGTGCAGAAGCCGCCCGATTTCGATTCGTCGAAGAAGTATCCGCTGATTCTCAACATCCACGGTGGCCCGCACGCCGCGTACGGTTGGGTCTTCGATCACGAGTTTCAATTCATGGCCGCCAAGGGTTACGTGGTGCTTTATCCGAATCCGCGCGGCAGCACGACCTACGGCCAGGACTTCGGCAACATCATTCAGTATCACTATCCCGGCGATGACTATAAAGATTTGATGACCGGTGTCGATGAAGTCATCAAGCGCGGCTACATCGACGAGTCAAAGCTGGGCGTGACGGGCGGCAGCGGCGGCGGTCTCTTGACTGATTGGACCGTCGGACACACCACGAGGTTTGCGGCAGCAGTCGCGCAACGCGACATCGCTAGTTGGGCCGACTGGTGGTACACGGCCGACTTCACACTGTTCCAGGCGACCTGGTTCAAAGCGCCGCCGTTCGACGATCCGGAAGACTTCAAAGCGCGCTCGCCCATCACCTACATCAACAACGTCAAGACACCGATGATGTTCATTCTCGGCGAGGCCGATTGGCGCACGCCGACTTACGCCGGGGGCGAAGAATTCTTCCGCGCGCTCAAATACAAAAAGATTCCCACGGTCATGGTGCGCTTCCCGAACGAGTCGCACGAACTTTCGCGTTCAGGCCAGCCGTGGCATCGCATTGAGCGCCTGCAACACATTACTGGTTGGTTCGATAAATGGTTGCTGGGGATGCCGAAACCGGAGTATGAGGTAGCGCCCGACACAGACACTACGACCGTGAAGAGATGATGAAATCCTAGTGGCCGAGCTGTTACCAAGTCAGTTAGCTATGATGGAGTTACGAGCATCCCGAGTCCCAGAGTCGTCTGAAAATGGAAGCGTCCGGCTCGAGAATAGCTACGACCTCTTCATAGACGACTCTCCTGCCAAAAATGTAATCCTCAAACCGATGGGTCAGGCAACAGACGAGCCTTGGTTCGCACTTCATTTGAACGAGCAGGCGACTTTCAATCAGCTTGGATCGTCAGCTTTCGTTGACCTTCCTGATGAGATAGGTGAGGTGATCTTTGAGTCTCCTTTCGATTGGGCTGCGTTTGTTGACAGAGCCATCTGTCCGGGAAGTCCCGACCCCGAAGAAGATGCACTTGGTCTTACTCTGTGGTGTTTTCCGGATCGATGGACTGAGCCATACTCTCCCCGCACCTATTATGAAGCGTTATCAGCGGAGCTTGCGAACAAGAAAAGTTCAATCACATTAACGATGTTTGAGCCTACAAGAGGTCTGTCCGAAGGATTCGCTATCGACATTGATGGGTTTTCAGCAAATCTTCCGTTATTCGATGAACTGTGTCGATGCGCCGATGTTTTTCGTGAGCTGCATGAATTGGTTGAGTTCTCAATCTTTTCCTCGTTGAACCTAATTAATAAGTCTGTGGTCGTCCGTTTTGATCTCCCCGATAGCATAAGAACTGCATGCCAACAATACTTACTATACTTCGTTGATTTCCTGAATGATTTAGGTATCAAAGCTACTTCGAGACTAGAGCACGAAGCTCAACAAGTTCTTTTTAGTGTTACTCCTGAAGATTCGCGGCACGGTTTGAACAACATAAGAACGGCTTTGGAAGTCTACCTGCGTTTGGCTGGAAGTCCCGTTGAGGACCTTTCCACAAGTGATGTGGCAGTGCAGCGACTAGCCGTAAATATTCACAGGTTAAAGAGCGATCTCATACTATGCGAAGCTTTGTTGCAAGCAAAAGACGCAACAATCGAAGCTCAGCGCGCGACGATTACTCAGCTTGCGCGTCCAAATAGTCGTGAACTTGCGGACTATATGAGAGACATTTATCCGAAACACGATAAGAAGAGTGCGAGTGATGACGAGGAAGTCCTTGGCGGTATACTCGCCGTTACACGTTACGAAGGAAAGGGCTTCGCAGTGAATTTGGGAGAGATTTTCCGCCGATTAAAACAACTCTTTCACGAGAACGATTCGGAGTCTGACACTAAGTAATTCGCCTGCGATCCAATGTTTATGGGCGCAGAAGCCGCGTCTTAGGCACCCGCTCCTCACAGCATGCATAAAGACTTTGAAGTCATCGGCCAGATTGAATCGATCGAGACGATTGCCGTCGGCCCGAGCATTCGGGAGCTTCATCGTCTTCGCAAAGCTTTCGGCCACGGGCGCTGGCGCAAACTGAAAGGCATTGCGACGGTGCGTCTTGAAGATGGTACAATTTGCCGTGCAGAACTTCATTGGTACGAAGCGCATGGCATCGGGCGAAAGAAGCTGAAGATCAAACAGTACCTGGATTAAGCGATATGAGCACCACGATCACCTCGTACGTCCTATGTATCGACGATGGCGGTTACCCGGAGTCTTTGGAAGTTAGAAAAATCTATCCGGTGCTGCCTGACGATAAAGCTGCTTCGCGAGACTATGTGCGCATTATCGACGAGACGGGCGAGGACTATCTGTACCCAATGAAGTATTTTGTGCCGCTTAGTCTTTCCGCAGACGTAATTGGCGCGCTGACGGCGCGCAGTATTGACACCCACCGCTAGGTTCAAATTGTCTACTTCGCTTGCGATGAGAAGATTCAACAGCATTGTCTATGCTGTCCTGGGCGTGTTTGCGATCATTTATGGAGTCGCAAATTTGTTCTTCCCGGCTATGCTCGTCAAGCAAGCGGCATTCGACTTTCCGCTATCGCACATTCTCCGCGAGCAAGCTGCTTTGGCGATCTTTCTCGGATGCATGTCGCTATGGTGCATCTTCAATCATGAACGACGGCGCGCCGTGCACTACTTCCTGATAATGGTTACTACTCTGTTCGCGTGGATTCACTGGTTCGATTACTTGACAGGCCATCTGAATTGGCGAGCGCCTCTGTATAATACCGCGCCGGTGATTCTGTTGCTGGCCATGATGCCGGCACGAGGCAAGCACACAGCATCCTAAGACTATTGTTGGCCAAGGAACTCGCGAATTACTGCACGTTCTTTTTCATCCTTGATGCGAGTGAAAAGCTTTGTTCCGAGACGAGTGATGGTTTCCGGCTTGTCGAACGGCATCTTGTCGTACACCCTACCGCCCGGGAAGTGGCAAGGCTGGCACTTGGCCTGGAGAATAGGCTTTATGTCTGAATCGAAGTTAGGCTTCGGATTGGTTGCCGGGAGCGATGAGATCGTTTCGATTTTCGCCCGTGCGTTCGACTTCGCCAGCAATAACGCACCTGATCCAACCAACAGAAAGGAAATCGCGATTACTAACAACGATCGCATGGCCGCTATGTTACACCCGATGGGCTCGAGCTGATGTAAAGGTTTGTAAACTTTCCAGTACGCGGCTGAACGGCCGAATCTAATGTTACGTCCGCAGAAGCGCGCATCCCCAATTCTAATAACAATATGAATAGTGACCTGCCAAAACCAACGCTCGGTCTGACTGAGGCCGAAGCCGAAACTGAATTCGATCGATTACAAAAGAAACTGGTACCACTGTGGCGCTCGATCCAATCGTTCAATCAGGACGAGCAGACCATCGTCGTGGTCCCGTCGTTGACGATCGATTTTGATTGCTCGAGTGCTGAGCTGCAGGCTTACGAAGAGCGCTTTCTGTTTCTGCTGCTGCTGCTGCGACAACCGCGGGCTCGTCTGATTTATGTCACGTCGCAGATGATTCATCCGAACATCGTTGATTACTACCTCGATTTGTTGCCGGGCGTGATTGCGAGTCATGCGCGCAAACGTCTGTTCCTGGTCTCGCCGCTCGACGCGTCAACACGTCCGTTGTCTTTGAAGCTCTTGGAGCGTCCGCGGCTGATTGAATATCTCCGTTCGCTGATCATCGATTTCGATCGCGCGCATCTTGTGCCTTACAACACCACGACGCTGGAACGTGATCTCGCGATCCGGCTGGGGATTCCGATGTACGGCGCAGATCCCAAAACGTTTTGGATTGGCACCAAGAGCGGCAGCCGGAAAATGTTTGCTGACGAAGGCGTGGCGCATCCTTTGGGCATTGAAAATCTGGCGAGCATCGATGACGTGGCACGCGCGATTGCCGAGATGCGCAGGCAGAAGCCCGCGTTGCGGCAGGTTCTGGTGAAGCTGAATGAAGGTGTGTCCGGAGAAGGGAACGCGCTGGTTGATCTCGAAGGACTAACGTTCCCAGGGACATCGGAACATGACGTGATCCTGCAGCGACTGCAATCGATGAAGTTTGAATTGCAGGGTGTGACCTACGATGAATATGTGAAGAAACTGAACGAGCGCGGTGGGATCGTCGAAGAGCGAATCCAGGGTGAAGAGTTTCGTAGTCCCAGCGCGCAAATGCGGATCACTCCGTTGGGCCAGGTCGAAAGACTCTCGACGCACGATCAAGTTCTGGGCGGCGCGTCGGGTCAAACTTATCTCGGGTGTCGCTTTCCGGCCGATCCGGCGTACGCAGGCGCAATCATGCGCGAGGCGTCGAAAGTCGGCGCGCGTCTGGCGCGCGAAGGCGTGGTCGGGCGTTTTGCCATCGACTTTGTCACGGTGCGCGAACAAAACGAATGGAAGGCCTATGCAATTGAAATTAATCTCCGCAAAGGCGGCACCACGCATCCCTTCCTGACCTTGCAGTTCCTGACCGATGGCGCATACGACGCGGACCATGGCGTTTTTCGCACGGCGCTCGGTCACGAGAAGTGTTTCGTGGCCAGCGACCACCAGGATTCTCCGCTTTACCGAGTGTTTACGCCCGACGATCTATTCGACATTGTCGCGCGTCACAACATTCACTTCGATCAGACGCGCCAGTCGGGCGTCGTCTTTCACATGATGAGCGCACTCGGCTCGCACGGGCGCGTCGGTTTGACGGCCGTCGGCAATAATCGAGAGGAAGCCGATGCGTTGTTCGCGAAAGCGGTGAGCGTTCTGGATCAGGAAGCACAAACCGCGCTCGAGCAGCGCGCGGCTGCGGCGGGATAGGTTCCTTCAGCGAGTCAATGTGCTCGATTCAGACAGGACGATCGTCATCGTCTTGCGGGTCTCCCCGCGCCGAAGATGGTTCCGAGATACCGGCTTCACAATCACCGAACTCAGTTCTTATTCAATGGACTTCCACGAGCAGAGCCGCGCAGCACGAGACGCCCGTTAGCGACTTGTGGGATTGAGGGGATTCGGTGCGGCCTGCTTCTTTGGCCAGACGAGTTTGGCGCGCGCCTTCTGGAGAAGCGATCGTGCCCACACAAATTCGGTGGCCAGAATCGCAAGACCCAGCGGGATGACGATAAACGCCGGGCCGGGCAAAACGATTAGGGCAATGCCGAAAAGCAAGACCGTGAATCCTACGACAGCCACGACGATTCGCCTCGCCCATGTGAGACTCCACATCAAACTCTTGCGCCCAATTTTCATTGCCGGCACCAACCCATGTACACGAACGTAGGCTTCAGCGGCGCCGAAGCTCAACAAAACGGCGACTGTGGTACAGGTTAACCCAGGTACATCAGGCAACTCCAATCCCAGCACCGTGCGCAGACCGGGCACAAACACGGTCAGCATTTGCAGGCCCAGGCACAAAAGCACTGCCGCATGCAGACCAAAATTGGTGCGCGGCACTGCGACTATGCGCCGAGCAGAATAAACGAGCAGCAGCTGACTGATACTCGCGTAGAGAAACAGCAGCGTGCGCGATGTCGTTGGGCCATAGCCCAGTTGTGAAAGCGCGATCAGCAACATTCCGCCGATCAGAGCTGAAATGCCGCCGACGATGACGATGAAGCGCAGCGAAACGGGATCGAGCAACGGTGAGCTCGGATCGCGCGGCCGGGAATTCATGAGCCCGTGATTTCGATCGAGGCCAAGTACGACCGCGGGTGGTCCGTTGGTAATTACATTGATCCAGAGAAGCTGCATTGCGGTTAAGGGAAGCAGCAGTCCGCCGTTGGCCTCGCGCAGGCCTAAGAGAAATGTCCCCAACCCGCCCGCGACGACGATCAATGTCAGGGCAAAATTTGCCGCGAAGAGAAAACGGATGAACTTCTGAATGTTTTCATAAATGTTCCGGCCCTCTTTGATGGCGGCGACGATGGTCGCAAAGTTGTCATCGAGCAATACCAAATCAGCCACTTCGCGGGAAACGTCACTGCCGCGCAAGCCCATCGCCACCCCGACATCGGACCGCTTCAGGGCGGCTGCATCGTTTACTCCGTCACCGGTTACGGCGACGATCTCATTGTTGGCCTTGAGTGCTTCAACCAGACGTAGTTTGTCTTCCGGGGCCACGCGCGCGAAGACGTTCGTATCGGTCACCGCATGTTGCACCTCTGCAAGTGACAGCGATTCAAGATCCGATCCGGTGAGCACCCGGCCGGGCGCGATTCCGACTTCGTTAGCCACCGCGCACGCCGTAGCCGGATGGTCGCCTGTCACCATTATCACGTGCAGCCCGGCCTCGCGCGCCTGACGAATTGATTCAGGCACTTCACTTCGCGGCGGATCCCAG
>DATANL010000546.1:0-3831 GCA_036266295.1 Pyrinomonadaceae bacterium
GATCGAGGTGGCCGCGAATCGTCCCGCCTCGTTCGACTTCACGCTCAAGGTGGCGATCGCGGAACAGAGCGTCACCATTAATTCGGAACAACCTTTGAGTGTCGAGGCAGGCGGCAATGCAAATCAGACGGTGGTCGCCGGGAAAGATCTGGACATCCTGCCCGACAACCCGGACGAATTAGCAGCCGCGTTGCAGGCCCTCGCCGGGCCGCCCGTGGGACCGGCCACCGGAGGCGATATCTACGTCGACGGATTCTCGAACGGCACCGTGCCGCCGAAGAGTTCGATTCGCGAGATTCGCATTAACCAGAATCCTTTCGCGGCAGAAAACGATCAACCATCGACGCGCACAGACATTCTGACTAAACCCGGCACCGATAAATTTCACGCGGGCGGATACTATAACTTTACGGACGAGAGTCTGAACTCGCGCAATCCATTCGCGTTCAATCGGCCGCCTTTTCAAATTCGACAATTCGGCGGGAACTTAAGCGGTCCGATCGTCGCCAAGAAGGCTTCCTTCTTCTTCAGCGCAGAGCGACTCGAGGTTGATGACAATGCTTTGGTAACGGCGACGGTGCTTGGTCCAAATTTGAATCCAGTCGATCTGGGATTTGGTTTGGTCGTGCCGAGACGATCTATCAATCTCGGTCCGCGGCTGGATTACCAGTTGAATGATCGTCACATCCTGGTCGCTCGCTATAACTTCAGCAAAGATGAGACGCAGAACAGCGGCGTGGGCGGTTTCTCGCTGCCCGAGCGCGCGTACGACTCAGAATCAACTTTTCACAACATTCAAATAACCGAGACGGCAATCCTCGGACTCACGCTGCTCAACGAAGCTCGTTTCCAATGGCAACGAGGTCGCAACGAGAACTTTGGTAATACCACGCTCCCGACAATCAACGTGAGCGGCTCATTCACTTCCGGCGGATCGCAGGTGGGCCATGCCACCAACATATTCGAGCGTTGGGAATTCAGTGACTTCCTGGGTTGGCAGCATAAGACGCACGCGATCAAATTCGGAGTCAGGCTTCGTCATACGCACGTCGACGATATCAATCCGAATAACTTTGGCGGCACTTACACCTTTGCCGGCGCCTTCGTGCCGCAGGTCGATGCCAACAATGCGCCGATCCTGAACGCGCCGCCGGTTTTTGTGGATAGCCTTGAGCGCTATCGCCGCACTCTGCTTTATCAGCAGATGGGATTGACGCCGACGCAAGTACGCACGCTGGGAGGCGGCGCGTCCATTTTCTCAATATCGTCCGGCGATCCTCTGGCGACGGTCACTCAGCACGACATCGGACTCTATGCGCAGGATGATTGGAAGATCCGTCCGAATCTGCTGTTGAGTTACGGACTGCGTTACGAGTATCAGACGAATACTCACAGCCCGACGAACTTTGCGCCGCGGCTCGCGCTCGCCTGGTCGCCCGGCGCAAGCAATTCAGGTAAACCGCCTAAGACGGTAATTCGGGCTGGCGCTGGAATTTTCTATAACCGCTTTGGCGAGTTCAATACGCTGCAAGCGAATCGCTTCAACGGCGTGACGACGCAGCAGTACAGCATCAGCGAGACGCCGCTGTTTGTGAACGGCACGTTCGTGCCGCCGGTTAACTCTCCCCTCGATGCTTTTCCGAACGTGCCGGCGGTGAGCACTCTGCCGCAGTCGCAGACGATCAAATGGCAGGTCGATCCACTGCTGCATACGCCGACGTTTCTGTTCCAGGCAATGCAGGTCGAGCGGCAACTGCCGCATCGCACGACGCTCACTGCCGGTGCATATTACCTGCACATCACGCACGTGATTCGCGCGCGCGACATCAATCAACCATTGCCGGGGACTATCACGGCGACCAACGCCAACGGCATTCGGCCCTTCGGCAACGTCGGCGAGATTTATCAATACGAAGCGACCGGCTCGTTCAATCAGGAACAGATCTTTGTCAGCGTCAATAGCCGGTTCTCGAAATCAATTTCGTTTGTCGCGAACTACAATTGGGGCAAGTCGAACAACAACAGCGACGGTCAGGGTGGCGGTCTGTTCCCGGTGAACATGTACGACCTGAGCGGCGAGTACGGCCGGGCGGGTGGCGACATTCGTCATCGCCTAAACGCATTCGGGACATTCAACCTGCCCTGGTGGGGGATTTCGCTTAATCCATTCATCAATGCCGGCAGCGGCCGTCCCTACAACATCATTACGGGTCAGGACACCAACCTCGACGACCTGTTCACTGAACGTCCGTCATTCGCTCCGGCGGGAACGAACTGTGCTAATCCGGCGGTGAACATAGTCTGCACGCGCTTTGGCAATTTCAATCTGCGGCCCGCGCCCGGCGAGAAACTTATCCCGCGTAACTACGGACACGGCCCGGGATTTTTCTCGGTCAACCTGCGCGTGATGAAGACCTGGACGTTTGGTGAGATGCCCTCGGCGAATCATGCGAGGGCCGCGGCCACGAACAACGCCAATGGAGCTGCGACGAATAAGACCAGTGGAGGTGCGGCGCCCGCGGCCAGGACCTCAGGACCTCCCGAAGCGAAGCGCTATTCGTTACAGGCTTCGGTGAACTTCTTGAACCTTTTTAATAACGTGAATCTGGGAAACCCGGTCGGAAATCTGTCGTCGCCCTACTTTGGTCAGTCCCTCAACGTGAACCAGTATGGCGGTTTCGGTCCGAGCGGCAGTCAGGGCGCAGGGAATCGACGCATCTTTGCGCAACTGCGTCTGAGTTTTTGATCAATTCGGGTACGCAGGCGTCCCGACTGCCACGAAACCCGCGTCTGCGGTGTTAGAGAGTCAGCAGACGAGACGGCCGCGTACCCAGGTAGTTGTAAAGAATTGTAAAGAGTTCCCCCCGACACGAACTCTACGAAGAACAGGAACGTACGCTCAGTGTTCGTCTCATTCCCGAACGGGTTCTGGTTCTGATCAGCACGAAAAATATTAACGGCTCTGCCTCGAAAGTTTTTGCGCCAAGCAGGTTTTCATGAAAAGGTTTTTTCTAATAATCAGCCTATTAACTATCAGTGTAGCTCCATCGTTGGCACAATCGTCGCTGACCAGGCCTTTGCCGACGGGCTCGCCCAAAGCTGCCGACAAATCCGGGAATTCTTCATCGACCACGGCTCCCAAATCGGGAATTGAACTGCCTCCGGAAAAGAAAAACCCGGTGAACCTGCCGAAATTCGAGAGGCCTCCGGTCATCGACGGCAAGCTCGACGACGAAGCATGGAAGAGCGCCACGGTGCTGAAAGATTTCTACCAGGTCCAGCCCGGCGATAACATCGCGCCATCGAAACCGACCGAAGTATTTCTGGGACGCGATGCGAAGTTCCTCTACGTCGCGTTCCATTGCTATGACGAGCCCGACAAAGTGCGCGCCACCATCGCCAAGCGCGACAATATCTTCAACGACGATTACGTCGGTATTCTATTCGACACTTTCAACGACGGCCGCAAAGCTTACGAGTTTGATTTCAATCCGCTCGGCGTGCAGGCGGACGGAAGTTGGACCGACAACGGCGAAGACTTCAATCCTGACGTCGTGATGGAATCGAAAGGCAGCGTGACCTCAGACGGCTGGGTCGTCGAAGTCGCCATTCCCTTCAAATCACTTCGCTACGTCGCCGGCAAAGACAAACTTTGGGGCGCGCACTTCTGGCGGCGTATCAAGCGAATCAATAACGAACTGGACATGTGGATGCCGATCAGCCGGGACAACTCGAGCTGGTTGGCGCAGGAGGGACACCTCACGGGTCTGGACGGGATTTCAACTGAGCGCACCCTCGAGTTGATTCCCAGTCTGACTGTTTCTGAAACCG
>DATANL010000547.1:0-5916 GCA_036266295.1 Pyrinomonadaceae bacterium
ATTGTCCGTCCCAGGTTGGATCGACAATCTTAATCGCCGGTTCGGGATCTTTGACGTTCAAGAGCACGACCGGCATCGTGGCTTTCATCTGATTCAGGAACTTCGGGACTTCGCTCTTGATGTCGGTGATGTCGTCCAGGCTGACCGCGACGAAGTTCAGCGGCTTATCTTTATAGTCAGCGTCGAGCTTCACTAAATCGGGAAATTCTTCCCGGCACGGATCGCACCAGGTGGCCCAAAAATTCAAGAGTAGCGGCCGCTTGTCATTCGGATCGCGTTGCAGGACTTTCTTTAAGCCTTCGAGATCGATCACGCGAATGTCTTCAGTGTTTGGGAGAGCGGGCTGCGCCTGAAAGATCGGCGACATAAAGTTCGGTGTAGCGGACGGCTTTTTGATCAGCTTCTTGTCTATTACCAGTCTGTCAGTCAAATTACGATCGGGATGCCAACAATCACGGGGCTTCACTCGCGCGAGGTTCCCGAAGATCGCAGCAACCGAACCGTCTTGTTTCGCAGCGCTGTCAGAGGGTGTCTGGGCCAGCGCTGCGAAGCCAAAAACGAGAATGACGGCGAAGCCGGCCGCAAATGCCGTCGGCTGCCTGACAATGGATTTCAGTTGAATCACTACGAGACTCGCTTAATCGAGCAACCGAAAGCTTTCGCTTCGGTCTTCGTCACCGGCTTACCCGCGACCACTGCGTTCAAAGCGTCGCGCAGATCGCTGGATTCGACGCCCGCAGGGTCACGCGAATTGTCGATCCGGCCGTGATAGACGAGCTTGCCTTTGGCGTCCAGCACGTACGCTTCAGGCGTGGCAAACGCGCCCAGCCGATCGGCAATCTTGTTGCCGTCGTCTTTGAGAATCGTAAATTTCAGGCCCTTCTCGGCGGCGTGTGACTTAACTTCGGCGGACGGTTCCGTGCTATTCGAGTTGATGCCGACGACGTTGATGCCCTTCGCCTGGTAATCTTCGAACACCTTCTCCATCCGATCGTTATAGGCGTTGGAAACCGGGCACTTGGTCGCGATGAAAATTATCACCGTGCCGTTCTTGCCTTTCAAAGACGCGAGGGAATGCGATGCGCCATTAAAATCGGGCAAGGTGAAATCATCGATCATCGATCCGACCGCGGGAGGCGCAGGCAGGTCCGACGCGTTGCGTCCACTGCCGGCGATGGCCGCAAAGGCCACGATCAAAACTGCACCGAGGAATAGGGGTAGCGCGTATTGCTTCTTCATCCTGTTGCTCCTTTCAGAATTGGCTGGTGTGATTGCAAAGAGTAGCAGCGTCGATATGACGTGGCAAGTCTGCCAACCGTCCAAGAGGGCCGCGATTTGTAAAAGGATGTGAACTTGCGCGGACGCCATCTTCGCGGTAAACGTAGAGCTGATGAGATTGCTGGTTTCTGCCTATTTGCTCGTAATTGTCTGCGGGGCCGCAGCGCATCAACGCCCGAGCCAGCGCGCCACGACCCCGGCGGGCGCGCGCACGATTACGGTCGCAACGGAACCGAAGGCAATTATTTGGATCGACGAAGTTCGCCGCGGCTCTACAAACGAGAGTGGTGCGCTGAGCGGATTGAAGCTGTCGGCCGGCGCGCACAACCTGCGCGTTCGGGCCGCCGGTTTCAAAGAAGTTTCGCTGCCGATCTCAGCTACGCAGCGCGGCCAGATTCCGGTTCGACTGGTTCGCACGACCGATCAGGCCGAGGTGCTGTTTCAAAAAGCCGAGGACGCTCGCGAATCTGCGAAGGACGACACAAGCCGCCAAAGCGCAGTCGATCTCTATCGGCAGGCGCTCAAGTTTCGGCCGGCGTATCCAGCCGCTCACGTCGGCCTCGCCCGAGTGCTCTCAGATTTGAATGACACCAACGGCGCGCTCGCAGAGATCGAAGCCGCGCGCGGTGCTCGCCCGATTTATCCTGAAGCGTCCGCGGTTGAAGGCCGCATCTATCGCGAGACGGGCCAAACCGACGAAGCCATCGGCGCATTCAATCGCGCGATTCGCGAGGCGCGCGGGTTCCAACCCGAAGCCCACGTCGGCATCGGCCGATTGTATGAAGATAAAGGTCAGTACGAACTGGCCGCGCGCGAATTTAAGATTGCGGTCGATCAGCTCTCCGACACTGAACCGATCATTTATCAACTGCTGGGTGCGGCCTACGAAAAGATTGGTAAGAACCCGGAGGCCATCGCAGCTTACGAAAACTATCTGCGACTGTCGCCGAATGGTTCCATGGCCCAGGCGGTGCGTTCAATTGTCGAGCAATTGAAATCGCAGCCGTAGGAGCGCACGCATCCCTGCGTGCGGGTCGCGGGCATCCCTGCTCGCATCCTCTTGAAATCCTGCCCGGCAGAGATGCCGGCGTACCGCACGCAGGATTCGTGCGCTCCTATGCTTGGCAGAGAGCGGCGCCCCAGGTAAAGCCGGCCGCAAACGCCGGCAGCAGCACATAATCACCCCCATCAATCTTGCCCGAGTGACGCAGCGTATCAAGGGCGATGCCCATCGATGCCGACGACGTATTGCCTGATTCTTCCAACACCGAAATCACTTCACACGCGTCCTGGGAAAGACCCAAACCACGCGCCACTTGAGCAAGCAGGTTTGCGTTGGCTTGATGAGGAACTACCCAACGAACGTCATTCGCGCTCAGTTCATGTCTTTCAAGGACAGTCTGACACGCGGATACCATCCGTCGCGACGCCTGCAGAATTACTGACTGACCGTTCATCCGCGGCAGATAATCAGACGGAAAATCGTTTGGGTCATGCGACCGCGAATTTCCAAACTCAGTTCCCGGGCAACGTATTCCCAAATCGTCAACGTATTCGCCGTTTGTCGCGAGGAAGACGTCCAGGATTTTCAATGGTGGCGCGATTGCACCCTTCCTTACGGTCGGGTCTCTGCCGGACACGATCAGCGCCGCCGCGCCGTCACCGAAAAGCATCGACAGGGTCGCTGCCGGCGGAGACAGATCGAGAAACGGCGACTGTACTTCGGCCAGACAAACCGCGACGTGATTCGCGATGTTCGATTGAATCAGAGCGCGCGCGAGCTGCAACGCATAGAGTGTGTTGGCACACGCGGCCCTGATGTCGAGCGCGGGAATCTCTTGCAAACCCAGAGCGTGCTGAATTGCAGGCGCGCCGCCGGGGATGAAACGATCCGGCGTCATCGCGAGGCTGTCGTAGACGACGCCGGGACCATCGTTCTCGAGGACCGCGCCGAACATCCGCACCGAACCGCTGGTCGTCTTGATCTCGAAACTGTTCTCACCTTTTTGCGGCGCATCGATTTCGAAAAAGCCTGACTCGGTGGTTTCGCCGGCGGTGGAAATATGCTGCGCCGCGCCGCCGTCGACCGTCGCCTCGAATTGACCACCGTTCGGTTGTCGCAGGAATGCCCGGCCGCAAAGTCCGAATCTCCAGGCGATGAATTGCATCAGCCGGACTGTCGCACGAGACGTACTCGGTTGACGTTCCGTGCGCGTTCAGCGCCAGCGGTTTGTCGAGCACCGTGGTGCCGTCGAGCGTGATGTCGATCGTGCCTCCGCCAGGCTCGCGCACGAAATAAACTTCGAAGTGGTTCGCTGCAGTTTCGATCCAAATCCGTTCGTTAGGCTGGCTGGTGATCAGATTAATTCCGGCGAGACCATAGATGTTGTCTCGTTCCATTCGTCCGCCGATCCCTTCGATCTGCCAACCCGAGGTCGCGCCGCTCGAAACGCCGCGCCGCTTAGTCGACATCGGATTTGCGGGGACGATATAACCTGCGCCGCCGTCGCCAAATTGATTTTGCAAATTTCGGCGAATCTCGCCGGTCAGGACGTCGGCGGCGACATGCGAGTCGCCAAAATGCAATACGCGCACCGGTTCAATCTTTCGCCCGGAGGTTACTTGCGACAACGCCGCGAAAAAATTCGCGAGCGCCGCCGGGTTTTCGATCGCGCTGCGCGGAGCTCGCTTCGGCAAGTTGGTGTCCTGCGCCAACGCCAAACCGATCAAAGCGGCAATCGCGCAGGCTGAAAGGACTGTTCGCCTGATCGAGCGTTGATTCACATCGGCATCTTCCGAACCGCGCTGCGCAGGGTCAACCGTGCTTGCCACAGTATTGACGCTGTGAGAGCATACGGCGCAAATGCCGTGTCAGAACCGCGAGCGGTAGCGACCGGATCAAAAGGTCTCTTCAAGAAATTAGTTCGCACTTGATCCGGTCGCTACCGCTCGCGGTTCTGACATCGGCTCCTGGCAATCATGAGCACTCCTGTTTCCAGACGAACTCGCATCTCTAAAAAAGCCGGCCAGTTTACCGAATCAGTTATTCGCGAAATGACGCGCGAAGCGATGAAGTACGGCGCGGTCAATTTGTCGCAGGGCTTTCCGGATTTTGCCGCGCCTGAGGACATCAAGCGCGTCGCGATGCAGGCGATCGCCGACGACGTGAATCAATATGCAATCACCTGGGGCGCGAAAGCGTTTCGCGATGCGATCGCGCAAAAGACGAAGTGGTATCTCGGGTTCGAGATCGATCCGGAAACGGAAATCACCGTCACCTGCGGCTCAACCGAAGGAATGATTTCGGCCATGATGGCCACGGTCGATCCGGGCGAAGAGGTGATCGTCTTTGAGCCGTTCTATGAGAACTACGCACCGGACGCGATCCTCTCGGATGCCACGCCGCGCTACGTTCCTCTGCGCGCGCCTGATTGGAGTTTTGATCGCGACGAGTTGCGCGCCGCCTTCAACGCAAAGACGAAGGCCATCATCATCTGCAACCCCAACAATCCGACCGGCAAGGTCTTCACGCGCGACGAGATGGAATTCATCGCCGGGCTGTGTCAGGAATTCGACACCCTCTGCTTCACCGATGAGATCTACGAACACATTCTGTATCCACGTGCAGGCGCCGAGATCGCACACATCTCAATGGCCCAGATCGAGGGGATGCGCGATCGCACTGTGATTGTGAATTCGATGTCGAAGACTTATTCAGTCACTGGCTGGCGCGTCGGTTACTGCATTGCGTCGCCGGAAATCACCAGCGCGATTCGCAAGGTGCACGACTTCCTCACGGTCGGCGCCGCGGCGCCCCTGCAAGCCGCCGGAGCTTACGCGCTCGCGCTGCCGCCTGCTTACTACGATCAACTGCAAAAAGATTACGAAGCACGTCGCGATTTGATTCTGCCGCAACTCGAAGCAGCGGGGTTCGCCACGTTTCGTCCGGACGGTGCTTACTACGTGATGACTGATATCAATAAGTTTGGCTTCCAGGACGACGTTGAATTCACGCGTCACCTGATTCGTGAAGTCGGCGTCGCCTGCGTCCCCGGATCAAGCTTCTACAGCGATCCGGCAAAAGGCTCGCAGCAAGTGCGTTTCTGTTTCTGCAAGAAAGACGAGACGCTGATGCTGGCGGCAGAGCGGCTGGCGAAGTTGACGGCGTAATTAGATTTAATCCCCACAAGGTTCTGGAACAAATCATCACTGATTTACGTCTCTAGAAGTCTGCATCGGTCCCGACCACAATTTTCGAGAAGATCAAAATGAATATGAAACGAAGAATTGTTCTCACCGCGATCGCTATTCTCCTGGCTGCTTCCCTGGTGTCGGGGCAGACGCCCGACCCGGCTGGTACCTGGGCCGGGCCGATGACTACTGACGCCGGCCCGGGCGGGCTCGAAATTATGCTCACGCGAGATGGCGCGGCGTGGAAAGCCACGGCAAAAGTGCGCCTCGAAGGCCAGGAGGTCGCAGCAGCCGTCGATGATTTGAAGGTCAGCGGGGCTGATGTTTCGTTTTCATTGACCCTCGACCGGACGCTGGCGAAGTTCGCTGCCAGGATCGACGGAGACAAAATCAACGGGACGCTCGAAGCGTTTCAGGGCGATCGAAAAATCGGGAGCGGCACGATCG
>DATANL010000548.1:0-6242 GCA_036266295.1 Pyrinomonadaceae bacterium
CAAATGAACAAATGAACAAATCTCAAATTAATTACCCTCCCACTCCACACGGTTTGCTCGATGAACTCCCGCGCTCTCACTCATACTTCCGAATCACGCCCACCACGACTCCCTGAACCTGCACCCGCTGCGGCGGCCGCACGATGATCGGCTTATAGTTTGGATTCGCCGGCTCCAGCCGCACCTGTTGCTTATTCCCAAAAAACTTTTTCACGGTCGCGTCACTGCCATCAATTAACGCCACCACGGTCTGTCCATTCTCCGCCGTCTGTTGTGACTGCAACACAATCACATCGTTGTCGCGAATCTGCTCATCAATCATCGAGTCGCCCCGCACGCGTAGCGCAAACATGCGGCCGGCCCGCATCATGTCGCGCGGCACGCAAACCGTCTCATAATTCAAAACCGCTTCGATCGGATTTCCCGCCGCCACAATCCCCAACAAAGGAATTTCATTTTTCGCTTCCGGCTGCGCGTCAACAACCAATTCAATGCCGCGACTGACATTCGGAATGCGCCGGATAAATCCTTCGCGTTCGAGAATCGCGACCACATTGTGCGCGCTCGCCGACGAAGTCATCCCGAACTGTTTTCCAATCTGCGCAATCGTCGGCGCCTCCTGATGCAAATCGAAGTAATGCCTGATGTAATCCAAAACTCGCCTCTGCCGCGCGGTAATAGGCATTCGGACCCCTCCTTTTGTTGCCGGTACGAATATTATCGAATATTGACGAAGATTGTCCAGGTGAGAATGTTGTAGGGGCAGGGCTTGTCCCTGCCCGTTACGTTAATGAGAGGCTCGGGCACGGGCTTGTCCCTGCCAGTTTCGCAATGGCTGGAAATTAGAGGCCCGGGCAGGGACGAGCCCTGCCCCTACAAGGTCCGCTCTTGTGTTCCGGGTTTGAAGTGAAATAGCGCGACTGAAACCACCAGCTTTTTCTGCTCATCAAAGTGCATGAACATCGGGACTACCCGTCCGTTGTAAGCCGAGATGCCGGTGTAATCGCCGAAGAAAGCCTTGTCATCGCACTTGAATGCCGGCGCATCGATCCTGTAATTGACGAATGTCTTCCCGCCGTCGACGCTGCGCGCCATCACTACCTTCGTCATCGCACCTTCGGTATCGCGTCGATCATAAAAGACAACGTTGACTGATCCGTCGATTGGATCAACCGACATCCAGGTAAAGAATTGCGCCTTTCCATTCTTCACCGGATCGTCATTGATGCGGACGGGCGCGTTCCACGTTTCGCCGCCGTCTTTCGAAGACATCACAAAAACATCAGGGTCGCCGTTCCGCGCGTCGATCCAATTCACATACAACGTGCCTTTGTTCGGACCGCTGCTCAAGTCAACACCCGTCACCGCCATGCCGTTCGCGCGTTTCAGACCGTCCACGCCAAAGTCCCAGCCGCCCGGCATCTGGCTAATCACCTTCTCCTTCGAGAAGGTGTCGCCGCCATCGGTTGATTTCTTGAACACGATCCCCAGCGGTCCGGCCCAGACTATATAAACGTCGCCGTTGGGCGCCACTGTGGGTACGGCGCCTTCCACAGTGTTGTCGCTGTCGCGACAATCGCCGGCGCTGTCCGAAATGTTCACCGGCATCGCAAATGATTTGCCATGGTCGGTCGATCGCGTGAAATAGATGTTCGAATGACAATTCGGATCGTTGCTGCCGTAAATATCAAAGCGCGTCCAGGCAACGTACACGTTGCCTTTGTATTTCGACTGTGGCGCGTTGTCGACGACTATGCCGGGTTTGTCTTCAAACGGCGTCACGCTGTTCTCGTGATTGATGGCCGCCACCGGATCAGTCCAGCTCAATCCGCCGTCCGTCGATGTCTCGACAATCATTCCGCTCTCCGCTCGCCTGGGCCGCGGCGCGAGAATGCCGTCGAACGAAAGGTGAATGTGATAAGCGGTGCCGTCGTTTCCGAAGTAAACCACGTCATCGCCCTGCGTCAGGTTTTTCGCATCGGCGACCGGAATCGTCTTCCAGGTCTTACCACCATCCATCGAACTATAGTTGTAGCTTCCGTATCGCGCCCGCGGTGGCCGGCCAGCGGCGAACGACGCGGCGACGACGTTGTCGGGGTTCCTGGGATTGATTGCGATTGAAACTTCCGCCGGGCCAATCGCATCAGGATCGCTGACGCGAAAGACTTTTTGCGCGCAGACTGATGGCGCAATAACACAGGCAAGAAAGGCGACGACAAGACAATTAAGGTATCTCATATTGGTATTTAATCAGACTCTCTCATGCAGCCCCGAACGGTGCAAGCAAGTTTGTATGTAGGGGCAGGGCTTGTCCCTGCCCGTTCTATTTCTGCCGTTCTTAAGACCACCACCGGGCGGGGAGAAGCCCGCCCCTACAGCGACGCGCGTACTTCGCGAAGTCGTCGTTCCAAAAATCGTCGCTCGCTCTCGTTGGTAACGAGATTAAGCGCTCGCTCATAATTATTGGCGGCAGCTCTTAACTCACCCTTACGCCGGAGCAGGTCCGCGCACGCCGCGTAAACCAAATGATAATCTTCAAGTTGACCTGCCTCGATTAGCGAATCGATCAATTTCACGCCGGCATCGAGATCGCCGGCCATTGCAATCGCGACGGCGCGATTGAGCGACACGATCGGCGAAGCTTGAACTTGCTCGAGCAACTCGTAAAGGCTCGTTATCCGCCGCCAATTCGTATCTTCAGACCGCAACGCCTTGCAATGCTCAGCCGCAATTGCAGCTTGCAAGGCATATGGTCCCGGCGCCAGCCGCAGAGATTCGTCCACCAACGGCAGCGCTTCAGCAATCTGTGCATGGCGCCAGCGACTGCGATCCTGTTCCTCGAGCACCACCAGATCGCCGGCTTCATCGACACGTGCTGCGCGGCGCGAGTCGTGAAGCAACATCAAAGCGAGCAAGCCGGTTGCTTCTTCCGGCGGGTACGGCGCCATCGACGTGCGGATGATGCGCGCCAGTCGAATGGCCTCGATGCAGAGATCGGCGCGCACCAGCGGTTCCCCTCGCGTCGCCGCGTAACCTTCGTTGAAAACCAGATAGATGACCTGGAGGACCGCATTGATCCGCTCCGGCATTTCGGAAAAGTCGGGAACCTTGTAAGGGATGCGGGCGTCGCGAATCTTTCGTTTGGCGCGCACCACGCGCTGGGCCATCGTCGGGTTGGGGACCAGAAACGCGCGCGCAATCTCATCGGTCTCCAAACCGCACAGCGTGCGCAGCGTCAGTGCGACCTGAGCTTCCTCAGCCAGCGCCGGATGACAACAAGTGAAAATGAGACGCAGACGTTCATCGCCAATCTCGCCGATTTCCAGCGCGGGTTGTTCGATCGTCAGCGGGATTTCATGTTTGTACGATTCAACTTTTTCGGCGAAGCGCTGTTTGCGGCGCAGGCGGTCGATGATCTTGTGACGCGCGGTCTGAATGATCCAGGCCGCCGGCGAATCCGGGATTCCCGTCTGTGGCCATTGATCGACCGCGGCGGCAAAGGCTTCCTGCGCCCCTTCTTCCGCCAGATCGAAATCGCCGTAGTTGCCAATCAAGGTCGCGACAATCCGGCCCCAGTCGCTGCGGTATACTTGGTCGACAATTTCATTGGCCGGAGAAATCATTGCGCTTTGGACCGAGCGTCGATAATAAAAATTTCTCGATGACCTGTCGATCTGAGGATTTGGCGTTCGACTAACATTCAGAGCAACTGATCTGTGGAGGAAAGCACAGACGATGAAATACATGCTACTTGTTTACCTGGACGAACAGGCGATGACCGACGCCGAGCGGGCCCATTGTTACGTCGAGTCAGCGCAGCTCACGCAGGATTTGAACGCGAAGGGGCAATACGTTTCCGCCTCGCCGCTGCATCCGGTGGCGACGGCGACCAGCGTGCGCGTCCGCGAAGGCAAGCGTCTGGTCACCGACGGACCGTTCGCCGAAACCCGCGAACAACTTGGCGGTTATTATGTCGTCGAAGCAAAGGATCTCGACGAAGCTATTCAGATCGCCGGACGCATTCCGCCCGCGCGCTATGGAACAATCGAGATTCGGCCGGTGATGGAGATTTCCGGACTACCGGAGAACTAAACGTGTCAGAAGCCCGACCGTGAGGGAGGGCCAGTCAAATCAGGTGTTGGCTCCGACGTAACAGGTCGCTGATGTGACTTGCCCTCCCTCACGGTCAGGCTTCTGACACAATCAAAGGAGATTAATTCGATGCGATTCATGGTGATAGTAAAAGCGACGAAGGATTCCGAAGCCGGCGTGCTGCCCGCTCCGGAGCTGATGAATGCGATGATGAAGTTCAATGAAGAGATTGCGAAGGCCGGCGTGATGAAAGCCGGCGAGGGCCTGCAAGCCAGCTCAAAGGGCGCGCGGGTTTACTACCAGGGCGATAAGCGAACCGTCGTCGACGGGCCATTTGCCGAGACCAGGGAGTTGATCGCCGGTTTCTGGCTTTGGGAATGCAAAGACCTGAACGAGGCGAAAGAGTGGGCCAAGAAAATTCCGAACCCGCACAATGAAGACGGCCACATCGAGATTCGCCAACTCTTCGAGGCCACCGACTTCAGTTCGGAGGGTCATCCCGAGCTGCAAGATCAGGAAGAGCGGGTTCGCGAAATCATCTCGTCCCAGGAAAAGTAATCAAAGAGACGCGAATGATCGATAGTAAATCTGGCGGACAACCAGCATCGCGACGCGTGCTCAGACGAATCGGCGCGGTGCTGGCCGGCATGATCTTAATCGTCACGCTCGACATCGGTCTTGACGTCATCATGCACGCCACCGGAATTTATCCGCCGTGGTTTCAACCGATGGCGACAGGCTTATGGTTACTCGCGATTCGCAATCGCGTTACCGTGTGCGTTTATCGGCGGGACAATCCGGCAGCGACAGTTAAAATAATTCCTGTCTTTTGGTGAATCAGCTCGTCACCATTTCAGTTTCAGAGATTTCAAACCCCGCAAGTTGAAGTTCTCGCGATAGACCGGTGTCTCTGCGCCGAGTCGCAACTTCGGATAACGCCGGCGCAAAGTCCGCAACACGACTTGCCCTTCGAGGCGAGCGAGTGGCGCCCCCACGCAGAAATGAGCGCCGGCGCCGAACGCCAGGTGCTTGTTGTTGGTGCGGGTGACGTCGAATTTGTCGGGTTCATCAAACTGCGCAGGATCGCGATTGGCTGCTCCCAGGATCAAATACACCACCTGTCCCTGTTTGATTTTGACGTCGCCAATTTCAAGATCTGATTTCGCCAGGCGGTTGGTCAATTGCACCGGGCTGTCGAATCTCAGCATCTCTTCAACGGCGCCGGCAATTAATGACGGGTCATTCCAAACGCGCCGGTGCTGGTCCGGATGACGCAACAAAGCCAGCATCCCGTTACCGATGAGATTTGTCGTGGTCTCGTTGCCGGCCACCAGCAGCAATATCGCGGTACTCAACAATTCATTGTCAGTCAGCCGGCCGCCATTTTCTTCCGCCTGAGTGAGGGCGCTTAATAAATCATGGCCTGGCTTGGCCCGGCGTACGTTCAAAATCGCCAGCAGGTAATCAGCCAGTTCCCGGCGCGCCTTTACAATCCGGTCCCAAGACTCCTGAGTTAATGCGCCGACGTCGCCGCTCAGAAACAATGAGATTTGATCGGACCAACGCTTGAGTTGCTCGCGGTCCTTTGCCGGCAGACCGAGAAGTCCGGCAATCACGGTGAGCGGCAACGGGTAGGCGAGGCTTTCGATTAGGTCCATTTCGCCACGGTCGGGAATGGCGTCAAGCAAATGGTCGATGACGCTTTGAATGTCTTGCTCCATTGACGCGACCACCTGCGGCGTGAATGCCTTGTTCACCAAGCCGCGCAGGCGTGTGTGGTCGGGAGCGTCGGTATGAATCATCGATCTCACTCGATCATTCAAAGGAGACGTGAGGCCTCTCGCTTGCATCCGTTGTCTGGCCCGCGGAAATCGATCTGACGAAAACAATGGATTGCGCAGCGCCCGGGAAACGAATTCGTAACTCGTGATCACCCACGCGTCGAGTGGCGCCATCCACACCACCGGAGTCGTCGATCGCAGACGATGGTAGAAGGGATACGGGTTCGCCAGCATCTCAGCACCAAAGAAAGGATGCGCTGCGGATCTGGTCTGGTGCTCGTCGGGTGTCATGGAGCCTCCACGAAAGCGATTTGAGGAAAGTCGGGCGCGATTATATTCACGTTTGCGGCGCGAACAAGTGTGCTCGGT
>DATANL010000549.1:0-8923 GCA_036266295.1 Pyrinomonadaceae bacterium
CGTCTTCAGCACAACGGTTTTGCCGCCGGCGTTCGCACCCGAAATCACCATGATCGGATGATCAGCGTCGAGCTTGAGCGAGACCGGCACGACGGAGTTACCGGACGCGCGCAGCGATGCTTCGAGCAGCGGGTGACGCGCATCGATCAGCTCGAGCGTGTCAGAACCCGGAGCAGTAGCGACGGGATCATGTGACGCGCTTGCGGGACTAGTTGTTCCGGTCGCTACCGCTCGCGGTTCTGACACGACGGGCACTACGCAATCGAATGCTTCGGCGAACACGCTCTTCGCATTTACGCAGTCGAGTTGCGTGACCACCTCTGCGGCCAGTTCGATTGCCGGCAGGTGTTGACGCAACTGCTCGGATAGTGAAAACAGAATCTCGGCAATCTCGCGTTGTTCCGCTTCGCGCAGGTTCTGCAATTCGTTGTTCGCTTCGATGGTTTCCAACGGCTCGATGAAAATGGTGGCGCCGGATGATGACGCGCCGTGGGCGACGCCTTTGATGCGCGACTGATGATCGGACCGCACCGGGATCACGAACCGATCGTTGCGCACGGTCACCAGTTCTTCCTGGATCGCTTCGCTCGATCGGCGCATGAGGCTTTCGAGCGATCGCGTGATGCGCGAACGAGCGTTGGCCAGGTCGCGCCGAATCGATGCCAGTTGCGGACTGGCGCGATCATCCAACTCGCCGTTGGGCAGAATCTTTTTGGTGATCGTCGCCGCTAATTTCTCCAACTCGGGCGGCAAGGGCGCGACGACTGCAAAAAGCGTCGGGACCGTTTCGCGTTCCGCGAGAATTGCCGCGCGCGCGTCGAGGGCCCGCGAACAAAGCCGCGCCAGATCGAGCAACGCCGCCGGATCGAGCGCGGTACCCGCGATGCGCAAACGTGACGTCCCCGCGGCTGTGTCGACCACCCCTTCGAACGAAACGCGATTGCCGCGTTGGCGAAACTCGATCATTTCGGCGAGCCGGCGAAGGTCATTCTCCAACTGCGGAAAATCGTCTAACGGCTCGAGATGATCGAACCATGCGCGGGCAGATTCCGTCTGCGCGTTTCGACGGACCAACGCGAGCAAAGACGGGAATTCCAAAATGTGGAACGCCTGATGGTTCATTCAAATCAATCTTAACATTTTGGAGTGCGGCGGCTTGACGCCGCTTTACTGTCCGCTCACGGCTCTCATGACGTTAAGAAAAGCGCCGTCAAGCCGGCGCAGTCCGAAAATTGCGCTGCGTCGCGTGCAAACTCCACGTGACGCGGCGCACAGCATGAAGGCGTGGCACGATCTACGATTCAGCTGAGCTCTATCTTTGCCCGATCGGAGGTTTTGACTTATATTCGTGGACTTCTCAAAACCGCTCAGTACCACCTGCGTTAGCGGGTGGGTTTTGCAAAGCGAGTAGCCCACCCCCTTACGGAGGTGGTACTGACTTGAAACAGAAAGGCAGTAACCAAATGCCAACCGTTCCTATTACCGTCGCCCACGGCGACGGCATTGGCCCCGAAATCATGAAGGCCACGCTCCACATCCTGAAAGAAGGAGGAGCGAAGCTGGCCATCGAAGAAATCGAAATCGGCGAGAAAGTTTATCTGGCCGGCAACACTTCGGGGATCGACCCGAGCGCATGGGATTCATTGCGCAACACCAAAGTTTTCCTGAAAGCTCCAATCACCACGCCGCAGGGCGGCGGCTACAAGAGTCTGAACGTGACCGTGCGCAAGACGCTCGGTCTCTACGCGAATGTGCGGCCCTGCGTTGCCTATCATCCGTTCATCGAAACCAAGCATCCGGGCATGGACGTCGTGATCGTGCGCGAGAATGAAGAAGATCTCTACGCGGGCATCGAGTACCGGCAGACCGATCAGGTGATGCAGTGTCTGAAGATCATTTCGCGGCCGGGTTCCGAGAAGATTGTGCGTTACGCGTTCGAATACGCGCGCCAGCACGGTCGCAAGAAGGTCACCTGCTTCACCAAAGACAACATCATGAAGCTGACCGACGGTCTGTTTCACAAAATCTTCAACGAGATTGCCGCCGAGTATCCGCAGATTGAAAACGAACATTGGATCGTCGATATCGGCGCGGCCAAGATGGCTGACACACCGGAAGCCTTCGACGTGATCGTCATGCCGAACTTGTACGGCGACATTTTGTCGGACGTGGCGGCGCAAATCGCCGGCTCGGTTGGTCTCGCAGGTTCGGCGAACATCGGCGAGAACATTTCCATGTTCGAAGCGATTCACGGATCGGCGCCACGCCGCGCCGGACAGAATCTGGCGAATCCTTCCGGTTTGCTGTTGGGCGCGATCATGATGCTGGTCCATATCGGCCAGACCAGCGTCGCCGAACGCGTGCACAATGCCTGGCTGCGCACGATCGAAGACGGCGTGCACACCTACGACATTTTTGACGAGGGCGTCAGCAAGCAAAAGGTCGGCACGAAGGAATTTGCCGAAGCCGTCGTCGAGCGACTCGGAAAGCGTCCCAACACGCTGAAGGCCGTCGCCTACAAACAGGAAGACAGCGCCGCTGAAGTCTATGGCGAGACGATCGTCATGGAACGCTCGGACACCAGGAAGGACCTGGTCGGCGTGGACGTGTTCCTGGACTGGCTAAAAGGCTCGCCTGATGATCTGGGAAATGCCCTGGCGAAAGTCGCGCCGGAAGGTCTGCAACTGATTATGATCAGCAATCGCGGCGTGAAGGTCTGGCCGGCCGGACAGTCAGAAACATTCTGTTGCGATCAATGGCGCTGCCGCTTCATGGCGAGTAATAAAGGCGACGACATCAGTCACAAACAGATCGTAAATCTGCTGGCCAATGTGGACAACGCCGGTTTTGATTTCATCAAGACTGAGAACCTGTGCAACTTTGACGGTCAGCGTGGGTATTCATTAGACCAGGGAGAATGATTCAATTGCGGATTGCGGAATTCGGATTGCGGATTCCGTGTCTGCAAATCTCAAAACGGTAGAGACTAAGATGGCGACTCGAAACAAGAAGAACAATCCGAAATCCGCAACCCGAAATCCGCAATCACTCGTCGCCGTCCTGATGGGCAGCAAATCGGACTGGGACACGATGCGCGCGGCCTCTGACACGCTGGCAAATTTTGGGGTCGCGCATGAATCGCACGTTATGTCCGCGCACCGGACACCGGGCCTGGCCAGTGAGTTCGCCGGCAATGCCGACGGGCGCGGTATCGAGGTGATCATCGCCGCAGCCGGCGGCGCGGCCCACCTGGCCGGCGTCATCGCTGCGCATACGACGCTGCCGGTCCTGGGCGTACCGATGACCAGCGCGCTCAACGGACTCGATTCATTGCTGTCGACGGTGCAGATGCCTGGCGGGATTCCGGTGGGAACGTTGGCGATTGGAAAAGCCGGCGCGACTAATGCGGCGCTGTTGGCGATTTCGATTCTGGCCAACAGCCGCCCGGAACTGAAAAAGAAATTGCGCGAGTTTCGCGCCGAGCAGGAAAGAAAGATTCGCGCTACTACTCTCGATTGATCTCACCGCAGCGCGGGCATCCTGCCCGCATTGAGCGCGAACTTGGAAGAAAATATTGAGTGGTGCAGGTTTGCGGGCAGGATCCCGCACTCCGACTAAGGCTTAAACGCTTTCCGTTTCTGGTCTTCTTCCTGCTTCGCTTTTTCTGTGATTTCGTTCTGCCGCCTGGACATGACGTTCCACGCGGCCACGTCCTGAACGATCAGCTCCGGGCCGGCTTCCAGGTCATTTGGATCACCGAGCACATCTGCCGTGAGGACAAATCCTTCGCATCGAAATTCTTTACGATGATCGCTGTTGGAATTTTCGGGAGTTTGCCATTCACCCGGCAGCTTCAGCTTCGCCGAGATCGTCTCGATGAGTTGATCTACTGAAGCGAACTTGACGTCGTCGTTGTAAACGACTTGCAGATACGACAATCGACCGTCGATAAATCGCATCTGGATCTTGCGCGTACCCCTGAGATTGGGAAAGCGGGCACTGTCAAGAACGAACGCGCTACCCTCTGTCGGACTGGCCATGCCGTCAGGCTGCACAGCCTTGCCGCGGGTGGGCGCAGTCTTAATCAATGACACAGGATCAATGATTGACAGCCGCAACCGCGACAGACCGAACTTGTCCGGTTTTTCAATCGTCACGCCGGGAAGCTTCGCCAGAACCCCAGCGTGGGTCAGGCCCATCCGGAAGCCGCGCAGTTCCGGAGATTGATCGAGCCCGAGGGCGCACTTTGGTTTGGCGCTTTCATCTTGTTTCTGGGCCATTACGCCCGAGCACGGAATTAACAATAGCAGCGCAAAGATGATTCGCTTTTTCATAAATTGAGACCGGTGGGTGTCTTTCAGACCAGCTCAGCATCGCGCGCGAGTAACGCAGCCCCGCGGGCGACAGCATCGGCGCCGAGTTCCCCGGCGACGATTTGGGTCGCTTCGAAGCACTGCCGCAGCGAGCGTTTCCCAGCTTCCTTAATGATCGGTTTCAGGAGTAAATCGCCGGCTTCAATGATCGGCCCGCCCAGCACGATTCGTTCGATGCTCAAAAGATTGATCATGCTGGCGACGGCGATGCCGATCGCCCGGCCGGTGCGCTCCAGCATCATCATCGAAAAATCGTCACCGTTGTTAGCTTCCAGCGCGAGGTCGGCTGCGGTGAAACTGTCCTGCATCGCCAGCCGGGACAATGAAGAAGTGTTATCGCGGTTGAGACGTTCGCGCGCGCGCCGTACGATGTTCGGGCCGGAGGCGATCGTCTCCAGACAACCAGTGTTGCCGCAGACACACTCGGCGCCTTCGGTGTCGATCGTGATGTGACCGATCTCTCCCGCGCAGCCGGAAGCTCCGGTCCAAAGCTTGCCGTCCAGAATGATCGCTCCGCCAATCGCATTGCCGATGCCGATATAAAACATGTCGCGAGCGTTTCGACCCGCGCCGGCTTTGTATTCGGCATAGGCAGCGGCATTCGCATCGTTCTCTAATTTAAATTGCAGACCCGTCGCTTTTACCAAATCAGCGTGAATGTGGTCGCGCGCGGTAAACGGCAAATTTGTCGAGATCAGCACGCGGTCTGCTTCGCGATTCACCAGACCGGGAATCGCCACGCCGACCGAATCAATCGGTCCTGATTTTTGCAGCTCGCGGGTGACATCGCTTAGCGCTGTGATCAATTGATCGGGCTCGTAGTTGGCTTCGCAGCGATCGACCACGCGCGCGTCTTTCGCAATCACGACGCCGCGCAATTTCTTTGAGCCGACTTCGATTCCGGCAAAATTTTGCTGAGAATTTTCAGGCATGCGCGAAACCCTCGGACAAGGTTCGTTTTCTTCGGGCAGGAATTTCGTGGTCATCTTATGCGAGGGTCAAGGGGCTGTCAAACTGCCCGTTCTGCGTGTAGAATGCCCCGCACGAGGATGACCGAATCTACAGAACCGACCGGCGCCGCCGCCTGGCAAGTACGCCGCATTCTGCTGCCGACAGACTTCAGCGGTTGCGCCAACTACGCTCTGCCTTACGCCGCCGCCATCGCGCGCGCGGTGGACGCCACCGTCATCTGCGTCAATGTGGTCGAGCCGATTGTGCCGGCCGTTGGCTACACGGGGATGGCGGAAGCGATGCCGATCGCCGAGATGAGCGAACAGATGGAAGACTCGGCGGAACGCGAACTGCCCGATGTAATGCGCTGCGAAGACTTGCGCGGCTTGAAAGTCGAAGAGGTCATCGGCCATGGTGACGCGGCTGCCGAAATCGTTCGCGTCGCCGACGAACAGGAAGTCGATCTAATCGTAATTTCATCCCACGGACGAACCGGCCTGGGGCGCATTATCTTTGGTTCAACGGCCGAAGCTGTCGTGCGGCACGCCCGCTGCCCGGTGCTCGTAGTCAAACCGCCGCCGGAAGAAGAGGAGGAGGAGGAGGAACAGTAAGCAGTGAGCAGTAAGCAGCGAGCAGTTTTTGGAAATGCTGCTTGATCGCTTCTGTGTTCCTGACAACCGACGCCGCCCGACTCAAAGGTTACTGCTCACTGCTCACCGCTCACTGCTCACTAATCAATGACCAGCCTCCAATTCCTGTCTCACCTGATCGAATTGTATGGAATGTATGGCGTCTTCGCCCTGGTCATGCTCGAAGGCGACCTGACGCTCTTGCTCGCCGGTGTTTTGGCCCATAGCGGTTTCTTTGACGATGGATTGATCAAAGGATACGGCTTTGCGAAGGTTGTGTTTTGGGGCACGGCGGCCGGCGTTACCAGCGATAACCTGGCCTATGGCGCCGGTCGCGTATTCAGCGGCACGGTCCGCAACTTTCGTTTTTATCGGCACGCGCAACCACGTCTCGAGCGGATGACCAACCGCTTCGGCACGCTTTCGATTTTCATTTCGAAATATGTTTACGGACTACGTTGGGCGTCGTGCACTTTTTATGGCGTAGCGCAGATGCGGTACCTGCGCTTCCTGCCGCTGTCGATCGGCAGCTGTTTCGTCTGGGTTTTTATGTTGAGCGGCGTCGGCTATTTTTTCAGCAGCGCCGTGATGGGATTGATCGGCGACTTCCGTCACGTCGGCAAGATCCTTTTGGGCATTCTTATCGGCGGCGTCGTCATCGTCTATCTGGTTAAGCGGCGTTGGGTTTCCAAACGAGTGGAACACATCGAGCCACAACGGCTGCAACAAATCGAACATGCCGCGATTGAAAGTGTCAAAGAATTAAAAGACGACATTAAAGAGAAGATTCATTTGAAAAGAGATTAGAGGTTAGATGGCAGTCATGAAAAGGTCCGTGGGACCGTCATTGAATAGCCACGGTCGTTAGACCCTGGTCAGATTTCGCCACCCCAGTTGGGCACCGAAGGTGCGACATATGAGCGACTCGACCTCTTCAATGCCGGCCCTGCGGCCTCGATCGACTAGCGCATTGAGTCCATGGCCTCACAACCGTGGCTACTGAATGCCGCGCCTCCGGCGCTGTCAAGACTTTGAGGGAAAGTCACACTTACCGCCTTTGCGTTTCTAACCTCTAACCTCTAGTCTCTAGCCTCTTATTTATGATCATCGAATCGTCTGCACCAACTCGCGCCGACCTCGCCGGCGGCACTATTGATATCTGGCCGCTCTACCTTTTTCACACCGGCGCCTCGACCGTCAATTTCGCTTTGTCTTTGCGCGCGAGCGCCCGCATCGAAACCCTTGACGACCAACGACTCATTCTCGAATCGCGCGATCGCGGCGTGCGGGTGGAAACGACGGTCGATCGGATCGACGATCTGGCGAATGACGATCAACTTGAACTCGTGTCCAAGATGGTCCACTTCTTTCGACCCGAAGTTGGTTTTCATCTTATTGCTAATAGCGAAGCGCCGGCCGGCGCTGGAATTTCAGGATCATCGGCATTAGCGATCGCTTTGATTGGCGCGTTGAATCGATTGGTTGGCGATCGCTACGAGCCGAGCAGCTTCATTGGCATCGCGGCCAACGTCGAAACGACGGTGATTAGAGTCCCGGCGGGTATTCAGGATTATTATCCGGCGCAATACGGTTCGGCGTCATGTATTCATCTGCGGCCTGACGGCGTCGAGCGTGAAGAACTCGCGGTTGACACTGATGAAATCGATCGGCGGTTCGTCATCTGCTATACCGGTGAACCGAGGCTTTCCGGTATCAACAACTGGGAGGTCTTCAAGCGTCACATCGATGGGGATCGCGAAGTGTTTGAAATCTTCGAACGCATTCGTGACGCAGCGGAACAGATGCGCGATGCTCTCCTGGCCGACGACTGGCACGCGGTAGGCGAAATTATGCGCGTTGCTTATCCCAATCGAAAGCGGCTGGCCCCCAATATCACGACCCCGCTGATGGACGCGATCGTCGAGAAGGCTCTGGCGAATGGGGCCGAAGCCGCGAAGGTTTGCGGCGCCGGCGGCGGCGGATGCATTGCGTTTCTTTGCGCCGACGGGCGGAAGGAAGACGTCGCGCGAGCGTTGGCGTCAGAGCCGGGCGCTGAAGTCTTGAATTGGAAAGTATCGCGCGAAGGATTGATCGTCTCAGAGACCCGACCGTAAGGGAGGGTGCAGGAACGATTTGCCTTTTCAGGCTCGAACGGGTTGAGGGCACCCTCCCTGACGGTCGGGTTTCTGCTAGACCTCGATCCACGCGGTCGGTTCTTTCGGAAAAGACAAAGTAATTTCCGTGGTTACCGGAAACAGCGGCGCGCGCTCACGCAAGGCCGTCTCGGCGGTAATCTTCGCGAGATAAGGATTGTTCGCCCGCTGTGAGAGATGCGCCAGCACGAGATGTTGAGCCTGCCCGTCAAACCCGTCCGTCAACCATTCGGCGACATCTTCATTGGACAGATGACCGAGCCGCGAAAGGATTCTCTGCTTTAATTCCCACGGATAATTCTCAACCGTCTTGAGCATGTCGCGACTGTGATTTGATTCGATCACAATCGCCGCGCAGCCGCGCAAACGCTCGGTGATCAAGGTCGTCACGTGGCCAAAATCGAGCAGGGTTGCGACTTTCACGCCGTTATGCGTCGCGGTGAAACCAAAGTTGTCGACGGCGTCGTGAGGCACGGTGAACGGATGGAATTCGATTTTGCCGATTTGAAAGTCGCGACCTGAATCAATCTCAACCGTGCGATCGCGCAAGGCTTGCGCGCGTTTTCGTGGTTCCTCATTCGCGATCCCGATTCGTCGGGACTCGAGGACGTAAGCGTCGCGCGTCCGGGCCGAGATGAACACCGGGCAATCGAGGTCGCGCATCAAGACTCGCAGCCCGCCGCAATGATCGCCGTGTTCGTGCGTGATCAGAATGCCGTCGAGCGCGTTCGCGTCTTCGCCGAGCATCGCCATGCGCCGCACAATTTCGCGGGCGCTCATTCCGGCATCAACCAAAACACGCGTGCCGTTGGAAACC